>NZ_KB291330.1:62287-95312 GCF_000318275.2 Capnocytophaga sp. oral taxon 332 str. F0381 | reverse complement strand
CAAACTCTGAAAGTTTGCCAAAGTGTGTGGTGTATTGTAATATAAGAAAGAGATTGCCTTCGGGTGGTCTCTTTTTTTTGTGTTTTTTGGACAGGGTTGTAGCATAGTGGAACAGGGTTGTAACAGGGTGGAACAACTTTTTGCGGGGCTTGAATTTTCGCCGCACCTTTGCAGCGTAAAACAAAAACAAGAACATTGATCAGTGGAAAAAAAAGATTGGGTTTTACAAAAAAGAAAATATTGTGTAACTTTTAAAACTTAAAAAAATGGCAGAAAGTAAAAACAACATCGTAATCGCTGGCTTGAGCGGACAAGTAGCTAAATTGCTTGTATTCAGGCAAGTGAATGGCAGAACTATCGTTGCCAAATACCCTAACAGAAAAAGTGGGTTCACTGAAAAACAAAAAAATCATCACGACAAATTTGCCAAAGGGGCGCTCTACGCTAAAACTGCTATGGAAAATAGCTCGCTTAAGAAGTTCTACTCGGAAGAGGCGGCAAAACGTACGGGGGTAAGTGCTCGCAATATGGCTTTGGCTGACTTTTTGAGCGCTCCTGTTATTGACAGCATTGACACTTCGGCTTATAAGGGTGCGGGCTCGGACGAGAAAATCGTTGTAATGGTGCACGACTTTATGAAAGTGGTGAGCGTGAAGGTGAAAATTACGGGAAGTAATGATGCCTTAATAGAAGAAGGGGCTGCTACCCAAAAAGAAGGACAATGGGTGTACACTACTTCGAGCGCTAACAGTACGCTTTCGGGTACCAAAATAACGGTAACGGCTACTGACCGCCCTGGTAATGTGTCTACTAAGGAAGTAACTCTTTAGTCGTTGTTCATTAGTCTTCAGTCGTTGGCATAGAGTTGCTTGTTGGCGGCTGAAGACTAACTTATTAATTACGAACCACTAAAAACTGAGGAACTTATATGGAATTACTAAAAGAACATCTGCTGTCGTTTGTGGGGCTTGTACTATCGGGATTGGCTGGTTGGCTTTTTGGCAGACCTAAACAACGATTGGAATTGCAGGGTAGTGAATTGGATAATGTGGATAAGGCTATCCATATTTATCGGGAAATGATAGAAGACCTTTCGGCTAAATATGCTAAAGCTATTGCTGACCTGAATGAGGCTAACGAACGCATCAAAGAGCTTGAAAGGGTGATTAGGGGATTGATGAATCAGAAAAACTAATGATTATGAGATTGATAGAACGGGAATTTGTTGCTAAATATAAGGATTTCGCGCTGGAGACGGAGCAAAAAACGGGGATTTCGCATCTTTTTACCTTGGGACAGGCGTCATTGGAAAGTGGATGGGGATTGCACGCTCCTAATAATATGTTTTTTGGTATAAAAGCTGACAGAAATTGCCAAGAGGAGCTTCGGCAGCTGCTGGTTACTACTGAGGTGTTGTCTGTGCCTCCTCGTATGGGTGATTTTCCTGAAATCATAAGTGTACGGAGGCGCGGCGATGGGAAATACAATTGTACGGTAAAGGATTGGTTTAGAAAATATAAGTCGGCGGAGGAGTGTTTTACAGACCACGCTATGTTTTTCTTTCGCTATAAACGTTATGCCCAAGCACTTTTGGTAAGGGACGACCCATACAAATTTGCTGATGCGATTGCGGCAGCGGGCTATGCTACTGACCCTCATTACGCTGAGGTGCTTAAAAAGAGAATTGCTATAATTGATGAAAAACAATGATGAAAAGGGGTATTTTATTGATGGGCTTGTTGGCGCTGCTATCGTGCAGGGCTAAAAAGGAGGTGCAACAAATGGCTGTAACGGCTGAAGCACAAACGTTAGTAGACAGTATGTCGTGGGGTGGGCTAAAAACACAACTGCAGGAGGTGGAGGCTATAGGGCGCGAAATAGATGAAGTGTGGGTGGAGCTGTCGGCTTGGGACGATGGCACTAAAAAACGTGGTCTAAAGATTAGGCGTGAGCGGAATTTGCAAAACTACAGGGCACTACAGAGGCAAGTTGCTGAAAAAGAAAGTGGGCAACGACTTTTTGGGAAAGCTCATCGGGTGGCTTATAAACATCAGCAAAAGTCTGCTACAGGGGGCGGCTGGTGGAAGCGACAGGGCTGGTGGCTGGCGTTAGTGGCGGTTGCTCTATTTATTATGATTAAAAAAAAGTAGTGTTGCGAGTGTGATTATTTGTATTTTTTTAAGTACTTTTGCGGTGGGTTGCTGAACAACTGCCTTGTTGTAAGGTTAGCCCTATTGTACAATTTTTTTGACTATTGAATTACATTAATGATAACTTATAAACTATTATGAAAATGGAGGCGCATAAAGAAGAATGTTGTTGTGAACATCATCATCACGAGCACGAGCATCACCACGAGCACGAACACGGGCATCACCATCATCACGTGGTTGATTTTGAGAGTTTGAATCGGGCTTTTTACATAGGTATTGGACTTAACTTATTGTATACTTTTATAGAATATGCGGTGGGGTATAGAATAAACTCGCTGGCATTGCTTTCGGATGCTACCCATAACTTGAGTGATGTGGCGAGTTTGTTTATTTCGCTTATAGGAATGAAGCTGTCGCAAAAGGCTGCTACTCAGCTTTATACTTATGGCTATAAAAAATCGTCAATACTTGCTTCGCTCATCAATGCGCTGCTGCTGATGTATATCGTAGTAAGAATATGTATTGAGGCTTGTGAGCGGCTGGCAAATCCGCCAGAAATGGTGGGTAGTGCGATTATGATTACTGCTTTTATAGGGGTGATAATAAATGCGGCTTCGGCATTTCTATTTTACAAGGGTCAGCATAATGATATCAACATCAAAGGGGCTTTTTTGCATTTGATGGTAGATGCTTTGGTATCGGTGGGTGTGATCGTATCGGGGGCAATAGTGTATTTTACGGGTTGGCATATTGCAGACCCTATCAGTAGCTTTATAGTGGCAATCGTGATTTTGGTATCTACTTGGGGTTTGCTAAAAGAGAGTATGAAGTTGATTTTGGACGGGGTGCCTTCGGGGATTGATAGTGAGGAGATAAAACGCTGCCTAGAGTCGCACCCTATGGTGCAGGCGGTGCATCACATTCACATTTGGGCTTTGAGTAGTGACAAGAATGCTTTGACGGCTCATATCGTACTGAAAGAGTGTGTGAATACGCGTGCTTTTATGGAAATAAAACACGAACTGAAGCATAGATTGTTGGAATTGCACATAGCGCATACGACACTTGAAATAGATGCTCCTGACTGCCATTGTGAGGAAGAAAAGTGTGAATGACAAATAAAAAATGAAAAATTTAATACTATAAAATTATGACCTCTTCATATAACAAAATATTTGAGAACAATCGGGAATGGATACGCAGGCGTAAGGCTGAAGACCCTCATTTTTTTGAAAAATTGGCGCGCACTCACAATCCTGACTATTTATACATAGGTTGCTCCGACAGTAGGGTGGCAGCGGAAGAGTTGATGGGCTTGGAACCTGGTGATGCTTTTGTGCATCGCAACGTGGGGAACGTGATAAATGGGTTGGATATGAACTCGACTGCCGTGATACAATACGCGGTGCTGCACCTGAAGGTGAAACATATAGTGGTGTGTGGGCACTATGATTGCGGAGGTGTGAAAGCGGCGATGCAGGCTAAAGACTACGGGCTGCTGAACCCTTGGCTTCGGACAATACGAGACGTGTATAGACTACACCAAGAGGAATTGGACGCTATTGCAGATAACGAGGAACGTTATCGGCGCTTAGTGGAACTAAACGTGCAAGAACAGTGTGTAAACATCATAAAAATGGCAGTGGTGCAGGAAAGTTACTTAGCAAACCGCTCGGTGCGGGTGCACGGCTGGGTATTTGATATAAAAACAGGCGAACTGAAGGACTTGCACATAGATTTTGAGGGTATTTTGAGCAAAATACAGAAGATATATAACCTATCGGACGAGGAATGGGTGTTATATAAGTCTTAAAAGTTGGGATTTTGTACTAAAATAATGAAATAAGACGATGAGCTGGTGGAAATTGGCTCATCGTCTTATTAATAAATAGGGGATTTATTGATTTGCTTGCTTTCTAATTAATATTGGAAATCATTGAAAAATAAGGGATTGTTAAAATTAAATATATTTTTTTGAAAAAAAGTTTGGTGTATGTCAAAAAATTATATTAATTTTACGGCGAATTTAATTGACTTACCATAAAGCCACTTACGTAGACTTTTCCGTTAAGCCCAAAATTACCTGATTATGAAAGACCCATTATTAACCCCATACCGTCATATTATTGACGGGCGCTATGCGCATTACCAGAGTGTTGCGAAAACAATGCAAGGAGATGCGGCGTGCTTATCGGATAATTGCAACTCGCACTTGTACTACGGGTTGCATTTTGATGGGCGAGAATGGGTGTTGCGCGAATGGGCTCCTAATGCCACTGCCATTTACCTTCTGACTGACGGCAATGACTGGCAAAAAAATAATCACTACGCTTTTAAAAAACTTAATTCTCAAGACTGGGAATTGCGCCTTGCTAAAGAGGTGTTACAACACAACCAATTGTACAAACTGTTAGTGGAATGGGACGGCGGTGCTGCCGAGCGTATTCCTTCACACACTATTCGTGCTGTGCAAGATGATTACACAAAAGTGTTCAGTGCGCAAGTGTGGTTGCCGCCTTACCCTTACAAATGGCGGAATAAACGCCCTATACCTGAAGCACATCCGCTAATATATGAAGCACACATAGGGATGAGCACAGAACACCAACGGGTGAGTACATTTATAGAATTTAGGCTGTATGTGTTGCCTCGCATTGCTGCTTTGGGATACAATACGATACAGCTGATGGCGATACAGGAACACCCCTACTACGGGTCGTTTGGCTACCAAGTGGCTAACTTTTTTGCGGTAAGCTCACGATTTGGTACGCCTGAAGAACTAAAGGAGCTGATAGATGCTGCTCACGGCTTGGGTATCTGTGTGATTCTTGATTTAGTACACTCGCACTCGGTGAGTAACGAGGCTGAAGGGCTTAGTAAATTTGACGGTACGGACTATTTGTACTTTCACGGTGGGGAACGGGGACATCACCCTGCGTGGGACTCTCGCTGCTTTGACTACGGCAAACCCCAAGTACTAAATTTTTTGCTATCAAACTGCAAATATTGGCTAGAAGAATACCAATTTGATGGTTTTAGATTTGACGGGGTAACGAGTATGCTGTACTACGACCACGGACTGGGGAAGGCTTTTACCAATTATAGTTTTTACTATGACGGCAACGAAGATGATGATGCCATAGTGTATTTGACACTTGCGAACCAACTGATACACGAGATTTATCCGAAAGCGATTACAATAGCTGAAGAGATGAGTGGTATGCCGGGTTTGGCATCGCCTATAAGAACTAAAGGAATGGGCTTTGACTACAAAATGAGTATGGGCATTCCTGACTATTGGATAAAATTACTAAAAGAGGTGCCTGATGAACAATGGCACGTGGGAGATATTTACTACGAACTGACTAACAAGCGGGCTGAAGAGAAGACTATTAGCTATGCGGAAAGCCACGACCAAGCCTTAGTGGGTGATAAAACTATCTTTTTTAGGCTGACGGACAAGGAAATATACACTGGAATGGGGGTGTTTGACCAGAGCCTTATCGTAGAGCGGGCAATAGCCTTACACAAGATGATACGCCTTGTAACGATAGGCACTTGTGGGGGTGGTTACCTTACCTTTATGGGCAACGAATGGGGACACCCTGAGTGGATAGACTTTCCGCGCGAGGGTAACGGCTGGAGCTATAGCCACGCACGGCGCTTGTGGAGTCTTGTAGATAATCCTGACTTGAAATTTAAGCACTTGAATGCTTTTGACAAGGCGATGATACACTTGGTAAGAAAAACGGGGATGCTAAATTATGAGCCACAGGTGCTGGTGCGAGATATTGAGCGGCAACTATTGGCTTTTGAGCGAGGAGGGTACTTATTTGTATTCAACTTTAGCGGTAGCAACTCGTATAGCGACTACCAATTTGAGGTGCGCCCAGGGAAATATACCATTGCCCTGAATAGTGATAACCCTACTTATGGTGGTTTGAACCGATTGGAAGAAAATACAGAACATTTCACACAATATAAAGAAGGGAAAAATCTCATATCAATATATATCCCCTCACGCGTAGGAATGGTGTTGAAATGGCAGGAGTAAAAAAGAAACTTCGCCGTGGGGGGTATTTTTATAAGAACGGATATAATGAAGATGTAATAAACGAACCAATAACTAAAGTATCTATTTATGAGTTATTTATCATTTAAAAAAGACCAGCTTATCAACCTTGAATACTCACTGAACAAGGAGTTTTTGGGTACGAATAGGGGTGGGGGTTATTGTTCCTCAACTCTTGTGTTTTGTAACACGCGTAAATATCACGGGCTACTAGTAGTGCCACTTGAGAATTTTATGGGTGAGAATTATGTAATGCTTTCGTCATTGGACGAGACTATTATACAACACGGGAGAGAGTTTAACTTTGGGGTGCATAAATATGAAGGTGTGTATGAGCCACGAGGGCATAAATATATAGTAGATATTTCATACGAAAAGGCTTTTACGGTAACCTACCAAGTGGGGGGCGTATTGCTAAAGAAAGAAATACTAATGATGCACCACGCTCCGCAGGTATTGATTCGGTACACTCTATTGGAGGCGCATTCGGCTACTAAATTGCGATTGAACCCGCTGTTGGCATTTAGAGAAATACATTCGCTAAGCAAAGCTAACGATGCGGCAAATACTGAAGCTGAAGCGATAAAAGGTGGGGTACGCGTAAAACTATACGCTGCACTTCCGCACTTATACTTACAGACGAGTAAAAAGGTAGATTTTGTAAATCAGGCGTATTGGAATTACAATGTTTATTACACCAAAGAAAAAGAGCGTGGTTATGACTACCAAGAGGATTTGCTAAGCGTAGGCTACTTTGAAATGAGCTTGAAAAAAGGTGAAAGCATCGTGTTTTCGGCAAGCTTGGAAGAGGCTGATAGTAGCAAATTGGCGAAAGATTTTGAGAAATACCAAAAAGAACGCCAAGAGCGCAACACGGCAGAAGAGTGCTTGCGATATAGTGCTTCGCAGTTTTTAGTAAATAAAGCGGGTGAAACGCGCATCAAAGCGGGGTACCATTGGTATAAATTTAATACTCGCGATACTTTTATAGCTTTACCAGGGATTGCACTATCGGGGAAAACGGATAAGATTTTCAGTGAGGTTATTACTTCGGCTCTTAAATATTTTTACAATGGGCTTTTTGCACGACAAATCAGCACGCACGTGAGCAATCCTGTATTTGATGCGGATACTTCACTTTGGTTTTTCTGGACTTTGCAGCAATACGAAAAAGAGGCTGGCAAGAACAAAAAGCAATTGTGGAAGGAATACGGTGAGGTGCTAAAGGCTATACTTGAGGCTTACCGCAAGGGTACGCACAAAACGATGCGAATGGATAGCAATAGCTTGCTATGGACAGATGATGTTACCCGCCCACTAACTTGGTTTGACGCTGAGGGTAATTACGGGGCTATTGTGCCTCGCAATGGTTATGTAGTGGAGGTGAATGCGCTGTGGTACAACGCTGTATGTTATGCTGTAGCAATGGCTGAAGCGTCTAAAGACAAGGCGTTTTTGGCTGAATGGGCTACCGTAGGGGCACAAATTGCTGATAGCTTTAACAATGTATTTTGGATAGAGGGCAAGGATTATCTTGCTGACTATGCGAACTTTACTTACCAAAATACGGATGTGCGCCCTAATCAATTATTTGCTTGTGCGCTAGACTATTCGCCCCTAAACGAAAAGAGACAACACAAGGTACTGACTATCATTAAGCAGGAATTGCTTACGCCACGTGGGTTGCGCAGCTTGTCGCCTAACCACCCGCGTTATGAAAGCGAGAGTGTGGGCAATGTGATTGCGCGAGATAAGGCTACCTTTAATGGTGCTGCACACCCTTGGCTTATTAGTTTTTATATAGAGGCGAGCTTGAAACTATACGGCAAGGCTTATATAGCGGATGCTGATGTTATTTTGGAGGACTTTGAAGATGAGCTGAACGCACACGGAGTGAGTTGTATTTCGGCGATTTACGATGGTAACCCACCTTTCCAATCGCGGGGATGCATATCGAAGGCGAAGAATGTGGCTGAAATATTGCGCTGCGAGTGGCTATTGGAAAAAGCAAAAGGGGAAAAATAAGGAGTTTTAGTAATAGTTTAAAACTGTTAATTATATGAAGAATGTGAGAGTATTAATGTTTGGGTGGGAGTTTCCGCCACACATCAGTGGTGGTCTTGGCACGGCGTGCTTGGGGATAGCCCAAGGTCTTGCCAAAAATGATGTAGAAGTACTATTTGTAATGCCAAAAGCCAGTGGTGATGAAGATGCGAGCGCGGCGAAAATTATCAATGCGAGTGATGTGGAGATGCTACAAAATACCGAGAAGATTGAGGATTTTTGGAAACATATCAACTTTATGGAGATAGGCTCTAACTTGGTGCCTTATCTTGACCCAGAGACTTTTGCGCGTGAGCGTGATGCTTACCTAAAAGCGGGTGAAAACAGGGAACGCATATCGTACCACAACAAGTTTCAGTTTTCGGGTAAATACGGTGCTAACTTGATGGAAGAGGTATACCGCTATGCTTTGGTGGCGGGTACTGTGGCTAAGAATTACGATTTTGATGTGATTCACGCTCACGATTGGCTGACTTATAGCGCAGGGATGATTGCTAAACAGCTATCGGGCAAACCGCTGATAGTGCACGTGCACGCTACTGAATATGACCGCGGTGGGGAATATAACCGCAACACTTTGGTATACGACATTGAAAAGCGGGGTATGGAGGCTGCCGATGTGGTGGTAACGGTAAGTAACTGGACTCGTAATATAGTAATAGAAAAATATGGCATTGCTCCTGAAAAGGTGATAACAGTGCACAATGCGGTGGACTTTAAGACTGATACAGAGGAAAAAGAGGAACGCGGCATTAAGGATAAGATAGTAACTTTCTTGGGACGTATTACCTTGCAAAAGGGTCCTGAATATTTTGTGGAAGCTGCTGCGAAAGTACTAAAACGCGTGCCTAATGTGCGCTTTGTGATGGCTGGTAGCGGTGAAAAGATGAACCCTTTGGTGCGCCGTGTGGCACAATTGGGCTTGGGCACGAGGTTTCACTTTACGGGCTTTTTGCGCGGAAATGATGTGCAACGAATGTTTAGATATAGCGATGTGTATGTGATGCCATCGGTATCGGAGCCTTTTGGGATATCGCCATTGGAGGCTATGCGCTCGGGGGTTCCTACTATTATATCGAAACAATCGGGGGTAGCGGAGGTATTGGATCACGCAATAAAAGTGGATTATTGGGATATAGATGCGCTTGCTGACGCTATTTATGGGGTACTGACTTACCCTGCCTTATCTAATCATATGCAACGTGAGGGTTATAACGAAGTGAATGAACTTAAATGGGAAAAAGCCTCACTGAAACTTAAACAAATTTATCAATCAATCACACAAAAAGAAGAACTATGAAAAAGTCGATTTGCATTTATTTTCAAATTCACCATCCTGAACGCCTTAGAAAGTATCAATTTTTTGACATAGGTAAGAAACATAATTATTTTGACAACTATATGAACCGTTCTGAGCTTGAAGATCTTGCTGAGAATTGTTATTTGCCAGCTAATGGGTTGCTGCTAGAGCTGATAAAGAAATATGAAGGGAAGTTTAAAGTAGCTTTTTCGATTTCGGGCTCGGCAATAGACCAATTTGAGATGCATACGCCAGAGGTGTTGCGCAGCTTTAAGGAATTGGCAGACACGGGTAATGTAGAGTTTTTGGCTGAGACGTATTCGCATTCATTGGCTTCATTATCGGAAGATACTGATGAGTTTGAACAACAAGTAAAACGCCACGCTACGGCTATAAAACAACTCTTTGGGAAGAAACCTGTTACCTTCAGAAATACATCGCTTATATACTCGGATAAGATAGGTGAGCGTGTGGCGAAATTGGGCTTTAAGACTATGCTTACTGATGGTGCAAAACACGTACTTGGGTGGAAGAGTCCGAATTTTGTATATAAAAACGCAATAGACGACAGCTTGAGCTTGCTGCTTAAGAATAGTAAATTGAGTGATGATATAGCGATTCGTTTTTCGGATAAAAATTGGAGTGAATATCCTCTTACTTCGGAGAAATATGCACATTGGGTATCGGAGAGCTTGAAGGAGACTGATGTGCTGAACTTGTTTATGAACTACGAGGTAATAGGGCATTACCAACGCAAAGAGAGTGGTATATTTGAATTTTTGCGTTATTTTATAGCGCATATAATGGAAGATAGTGCTAATTATCAGTTTTTATTACCTAAAGAGGTAGCGAAGAAATATCCTGCGAAAGATATTTTGCCTGTTCCTTACCCTATATCGTGGACTGATGAGGAGCGTGATATTACTTCGTGGATGGGTAACGAATTGCAAAAAGAGGCTTTCAGCGAGCTTTTTAAAGTTCAGCCTTTGGTGAGGAAATTGAAGGATGCGGACTTGATAGACGATTATAGTAGGTTGCAAGCAAGTGAACATTTTTACTTTATGCGTACGAAACTATTTTCGGGGGCTGATTACCATAAGTATGTACTTCCGTATGACTCTCCTTATGAGGCTTTTATCAATTATATGAACGTATTGAGCGATTTTATTGATAGGGTAAAGCATTATAAGGAAGCCTCGAAATAAGGAACTTAATAACGTATTTAATAATTAAAAAAAACAGACAAAATGAAATTAGAGAATCAAAAACTTGTGAAAGAGAATCTCCGTGAGGAGATTGTCTTGGATGATGTGGGGGAAATGTCTGGAGTGGGTAGAACTGTGGGCACCCATAGTAATGCGACAGAGAGAAATAAGACTCACTTGAGCAGTGAGGAGTTTCTGTATGCGAAAACAATGGAAAAGAAGCAGCCTCATAGTAAGGATGAAGAGGAGCTAATGAACAATCAGATCTATTTGCCTTAATATCAAGTAGGAAGGATTAAAAAAAGGGACTGCTAACGATTTTTCTTTTCGTTAGCAGTACTTTTTTGGTAATACTTTCTTATCTTTGCACCTCAAAAAAAACAAAAAAATAATAATTACTATGGGTATTTTTGATAAGCGAGAGAACTACAAACCCTTTGAATATCCAGAGGTTATGGAGTTTGTAAACGCTATGCACCAGTCGTTTTGGGTGCACTCGGAGGTGGAATTCACTGCCGACATTCAGGACTTTAAGTCAAATCTTAGTTTTAGTGAGCAGGAAGCGGTAAAGCGAGCTTTATTGGGTATTGCTCAGGTAGAGGTATCGGTAAAGACATTTTGGGGTGATCTTTACGATTTGTTTCCTAAGCCTGAATTTAATGGTTTGGGGGCTACTTTTGCTGAATGTGAATTTCGCCATAGCGAGGCTTATGCGCGCTTGTTGGAGGTATTGGGCTACAACAATGAGTTTGAGAACTTATTAGAAGTGCCTGTATTTAAAGAACGCAGTGGGGTGCTGAAGGAGTATCTTGCTAAAAACCGCGAGAATGCTATGGAGCGTATTTTATTCTTTACGCTTATCATAGAAAATGCATCTCTTTTTAGTCAGTTTGCTACTATATTGTCATTTACGCGTTTCAAGGGGTATTTGAAGAATGTGGCGAATATTATTGCTTGGACATCGATAGATGAGCAACTTCACGCTAATGCGGGTATTTATATACTGAAAAAGATTTTTGAAGAAAAGCCAGAAATGAAGGCTAAGGCAGAAAAAGATGCTACAGAGTTTATCAGGAACTACATTTTGTTGGAAGATAAGATGCTTGATTGGATTTTTGAACAAGGGGAGTTGGATTTCTTTAGCAAAAAGGACTTGTCAAACTATATGCGTTACCGCTTAGATGATTCGCTTACCCAGTTGGGATTGGGCAAGCCTTTTAACATCAGTGCTGATGAGGCTAAACCGATGCTTTGGTTTGAAGAGGAGGTTTTTAGTAATGAACTGGATGATTTTTTTGCAAAACGACCTACAGCTTATACTAAACACGATAAGAGCATCAGCGAAAATGATCTTTTCTAATTATGGATGAAGCTTTTATAAATAGATGTATTGAATTAGCATATAATGGTTTAGGCACTACCTACCCCAACCCTTTGGTAGGTAGTGTTGTTGTTTATGAGGGTAGGATTATAGGCGAGGGATGGCATCAGCGCTCTGGCGAGGGACACGCTGAGGTGCGCGCCATAGCTTCGGTAAAAGAAAAAAACTTGCTGCCTTATAGTACGCTATATGTGAATTTAGAGCCTTGTTGCCACTACGGAAAAACGCCGCCTTGTACGGAGCTTATCATTAAGCATCGCATTGGACGTGTGGTGATTGGTACTACTGATCCTTTTGCGGCTGTTGCGGGCAAGGGTATTGACCAATTGCGGGCGGCAGGGATAGCTGTAACTGTAGGTGTATGTGAAGCAGAATGCTTGGAACTAAATAAGCGCTTTTTTACCTATCACAACAAGCAACGCCCTTATATATTTTTGAAATGGGCACAGAGTAGTGATGGCTTTATAGCGCCTGCTCAGAAAGATGAAGTTGCTCCTCATTGGATTAGCTGCGCTGAAGCACGACAATACGCTCACCTGATGCGCAGTCGCGAACAGGCTATCTTGGTGGGGGTGAATACGGTGATTGCTGATAATCCTTCATTGGACACTCGTGAGTGGTATGGGCATAATCCGTTGCGCGTGATTATAGACCCTTACTTGCGTAGCCCTAAAAACTTCAAGGTATGGAATGACTTACAACCTACATTGTTTTTGGCTGACAAACAACATTGTACTTTTATAGCTGAAAAAGAGCTTAAAAATACCGAAGTAGCTTTGATAGATTTCTCGGCAGATGTTTTACCGCAGCTGTGCAAGGTGCTCTACCAAAAACAGATACAAAGTTTGATAGTAGAGGGGGGCAGCTATACCTTGCAGGAGTTTATTAAAAACGGACTATGGGATGAGGCTTATATAGCTACGGGCAAAACTGTGCTTAAAGAGGGGGTAAAAGCTCCTTATTTTTCGGAAGGCATAAAAAAAGAGGGGGCTACAAGTTATTATCAGATTTATAAAAACAACAAACAAAGAGGGTAAAATGTACGATTGTATTATCATTGGGGCTGGATTAGCAGGGGTTACTTTGGGTCATTTTCTTGAGAAAAACAAAAAAACTTTTTGTGTGATTTCCGACCACTCTCAGCCTACGAGTAGAATTGCAGGAGGGGTATATAACCCTGTGGTGCTGAAGCGCTTTACCCCCATATGGCGCGCCGATGAGGTGAGTTTGGTAGCCGACAGTTTTTATACGGAAGCAGAAAAAGCTGCTGGCTTATCGTTCAGAAAAGCATTGCCTGTATGGCGCAAATTTGCTTCGGTAGAAGAACAAAACAATTGGTTTGCCGCTGCCGATAATCTTGTACTACAGCACTATTTAGGAGGGTGTATATTGTCATCGGGGAATAGTGCAATACCAGCTCCTTTTGGACTTGGCGAGGTACTACATACGGGAAGATTGGATATAAAACTATATCTTGATAACGCACTCGCTCAATGGCAAAAACAAGGGATATATTACGAGCAAACATTTGATTATGAACTATTGCAAATTTGCGAAGAATATGTAGTTTATAAAGGTGTAGAAGCTCGCAATATAGTGTTTTGCGAAGGCTGTGGTGTTGCTAATAATCCTTACTTTAAAAATGTGCCTATGCGCCCTTGCAAAGGTGAAACGCTTACTTTTTCCGCACCTGATTTGAAGCTCAATAATATCCTAAAAAGCGATGGGGTTATCATTCCGCTGGGTAACGACCTTTATACTGTTGGGGCAACCTACGACCCCGAAGACCTTACAGAATGTATAACCGAAGCGGGTCGTACGGCTCTTATTGAGAAACTAGAAAAGATGATATGCTGCGATTATGAAATCGTTAGTCATCAGGCAGGCATACGCCCTACGGTAGCTGATAGGCGTCCCTTGGTGGGGCAGCACCCAATACACACCCCGCTATGGATATTAAATGGCTTAGGCACACGCGGAGTACTCAACGCCCCCTTATGTGCCCAAGTTCTATATAATGCAATGTTCCAAAAGATTGATATTCTCCAAGAAATGAATGTAAATAGATTTACCAAACGACTAAAAAAATACCTCTAATGGCTATTGTTTTTGCCCTTGTTCTTATTCAGCAATCTCTTCTTGATAAAAGCATTCAAATCCTTTCCTTTTACCGAATAAGTATTGAATAGCAGTAGTGGAGTAATTACCCCAAAAGCCAAACACATCGTTATAAAGCCTGTTTGCAAGCCCAATTTTATCGTTTCATAGATAAGGGTAAGGGTTTCTTCCTGCGGAGTCTTTATTGTAACTATTTTGATAGTATTCATCATAAACTCGTAGCCATATTTACCAGGTATCATATTGATAACCGCAGGGATGGTAAATACAATAGGGGGGGTATGCACCCTATGAGCAAAGTACACAGCAAGCAAGCCCACTGCACAAGCCCCTAAAAAAGAAGTAGTAACAATCTGTTCGGGCATAAGCGTTGCCAAAAGTACAAACTTTATCCCCCAGCCTACACCACCTAATACCCCCGTAATCCAAAGAGCACGGCGCGGTGTGTTAAACAAAAGCGCAAAGCCTATAGATATCCACATCGACCAAAAAATACGCTCCGATAAACCTATAAATACATCAAGAAAATTCATAACCACAAATGTAATGCTAAATAAAAACCTACCGAAATCATAAATACCAGCATCGCAGCGTGCGTAAGTTTAGCCAGTCCCGATACTACAATTCCCGAAAGCAAATCTATAAAACCATTGATAAGCGGCACACCAGGCACCAACCACAACACACAAGCTGCCAATGCATTATGATACGTTTCTACCCCTAAATGCTTAAACACACTAATTACTGATACCGACACAAAAGCAGCCCACGCCCAGCATATATACACATTAAATTTCTTAAGTTGCAGTAAGTATCGCCCCCATAGCCCTACTAAAGTAGCTATAAACGAAAGCGCAAACTCACTATAGCTCGCTTGCTGCTGACCAAATACATAAGCAAGCGCTCCACCGGCTACCGACACAAAAAACCACATCAAATAACGATTATAGTGCGGTTTAGCTTTAATAGTCTCTACTTGCTCCTCTATTTCCTCAATGGGCAATCCCTTTTCTATAGTCTCCCACGAAAGAATACTAATATCCGAAATAGCACTAAAATTCACCCCGTGATGCGATATAGTACGCACTATAGTTTCCTTTTCTTTAGTAGCCTTATCTGTAACGGTGAGTACGATAGCCGAATGCGAATAAAAATTCTCACAATGATAGTTCAAAGCATTTGATATACGCTCTACATTGCGCTCCACACGCCGTGTGTTAGCACCACTAGATATCAATAATTCATTAATCTCAGCAAATAATTTAGCTGCACGTACAATATCTCTCATTGTAATTTCTTTTTAATAAACAATAACACCACTATCCATAAAGCTATAGTAATCCTTTTCGGTAATAATTACGTGGTCTGTAAGTTTCACATCAAGTGTTTTACCCGCTTTTCCCACCTTTTCAGTAAGTTCAAAGTCCTGTCGGCTGGGGGTTGTATTGCCCGAAGGGTGATTATGTACCAATATTATCTGCACAGCACACCATTCCAATGCAATCTTAAAAAGCAAACGTATATCTACAATAGTTTCATCAATTCCACCTTTAAAAAGTGATACCTTATGAACCACCCTATTCGCACTATTCATATAAAGCACCCAAAACTCCTCGTGAGGCAAATCCCCTATTAGAGGTTGCATCAGCCTAAATACAGCCGAAGAACTCCCTATTTTAGGCAAAGGCTCAGGACTTTCAGCACTACAACGCCTACCCAATTCAGCAGCTGCCAGAATAGTAATCGCCTTTGCCTGACCAATACCTTTAAACTGCTGCAATTGTTGTAGAGATTGCTTTCCCAACAACGTCAAACGATTATCTACCGAAGCCAATATACGCCTACTCAGTGCCACCGCACTCTCATTAGTGGTACCCGAGCCTAGCAATATTGCCAAAAGCTCCGCATCACTAAGAGCCCCTTTGCCACGTACCATTAGCTTCTCACGAGGCTTATCATCATCAGCCCAATCTTTAATATTCATAATTTTCAGTTTTTAGTGGTTAAATAGTTATCAATTACACTCTTGTTCCCAGCTTATTTGCTAAAAAGCTAACATAAAACAGCTGAAAGCTATGGTAAAGCATTATAGGCAGCAAAAACAATACCTTATTGTCATCAGGCACACCCAGCACCATCATAAACAAGCTACCGTGTACCAGTGATTTCTTAGAACCACAGAAAGTAGTAGTAATTGTATCCTCACGATTAAAGCTCAGTTTTGCACAAACCCACTGTAGCAAGTAATACACAATAAAGAAAAGTCCTACCACAGCTACAGCTATCACAACAAACATTACCAAAGGCACACTACTAAATACCTTATTCACAAAGGCTAACGAAAAACTCTCATACACAATCAGCAAAATAATAAGCCTATCAAATTTGCCAATGAGCTTTCCATATTTAGCAATAAGTTTTTTGCAAAGAGGGTTTAACAGCAGCCCAAGCACTATAGGCAAAAGCACCTTTAGTAGTAGCTGCTGTACAATCTCCATCTGGTCAACCTCATTACCACTACCACTCTCCAAAAAAGGACGCATCAGCAAAGGCGTAGCCAAAATACCAATAAGTCCCGAAACCGAAGCATTAAAAATTGCCGAAGGCACATTACCACGCGCTATCGAAACCATCACCACCGAAGACGATACCGTAGAAGGCAAGCAAGCCAAAAAATAAACCGAAAGCCATAACACATATAAACCACTACCTTCAGCCAACTTGTAAAATGGTAATAC
Source organism: Capnocytophaga sp. oral taxon 332 str. F0381 (assembly GCF_000318275.2). NCBI lineage: Bacteria > Pseudomonadati > Bacteroidota > Flavobacteriia > Flavobacteriales > Flavobacteriaceae > Capnocytophaga > Capnocytophaga sp. oral taxon 332. The sequence continues at coordinate 78,281 of NZ_KB291330.1, read as the reverse complement.
CAACAAAGGAAATATCACAAAAGTAGCCACCTGTACCAATACGTGTAAGCGCCAATTTCTAATATCCTTTAGTACATCAGTAAGGTTCAGTTTAAGCCCATACAGCAAAAAGATAATCACTATCCCCCAGTCTATAAAAGCCCCCAAATCAAAATAAGCATTGTAATCCTCACGATAAGGGATAAGCCAACCCAAAAAAACCATCAGTAGCAAAAGCCACAAAAAAGCATTTTTCATAGTATTTTAATCGTAGTATTCTTCCACTTTTTCATATACGAGTTCAGGCTCCCAACCTCTATACAATAAATAGTTAGCCAGTTTAGCCTTCGCTTTATATACATTGCGCTCATTTATAGCATTATATTTTTTCTCAGCTACAGCCTCAAACACCTCCATATATTCCTCCTCATCAATCTCCTCAAGCCCAGCTTCAATAATATAATCACTCAGTCCGTGTTGTTTTAGTCCTTGTGTAATTTTATAGCGCCCCCATTTTTTTATCCTAAACTTTCCGCGAGCATAACTTCGTGCAAATCGTTCTTCATTCAGGAAATTATGCGTGATAAGATGCACAATAATTTCATCAATAGCCAGCGGAATCATTCCCATCTCTCGCAACTTTTCCTTCACTTGCCTATGCGACCGCTCCTGATAAGCACAATAACGCTCTAAGCGCCGTTTTGCTTCTTCAACACTATATACCTTATGTTCTTTATCCATAAAATATTTAAGTACAAAAAGAAGCTACCTACAAAAGATAGCTTCTTTTTGATAAACAATTTTTATATGAATACTTTCACCAAACCCTCTTAGAAGATTGAAGCTAAGTCTTTCTTGTATTTTGAAAGCAAAGCTCTTGTCATACCAAGGTTTGCCTTTGTAGAATCTACTACTAAGTAGATGAAGTAGCTACCATTTGATGAAATATCAATAACGTGGATTTGATCTGTAAGTGTAATGATAATATCCACAATTCTTTCTTTAGATGCAAGACCTAAAACTTGAAGCGCATTTTGTTTTGCTTTCACTACTTCGAGGTTGTAAGCTGAAGCAAGGTTAGGGTCAAAACTGTTATCTACGGAATCAGAACCATATGAAACGCCTGAACGTACTTCAGTAACTGAAACAGCTACGAATCCAGGAACGTTAGTACGCATATCCTGAATAAATTTGTCTAAAATATTTGTCATTATTTTATGTTTTTAAAAATTATATGAAGTGCTCCCTTTAAAAAAAGAGAGGCATCGAGCGGATTTGAACCGCTGTATAAGGTTTTGCAGACCTCCGCCTAGCCCCTCGGCCACGATGCCTTATTTTTTATTTCGGGTGCAAAGATATAGCTTTTTTTCAAACTAACCAAATTTTTCTCACTTTTTTTTAGAAAACAGATTCTAAATCTCTTTTGTATTTAGATACAAAAGCTCTCGCTAAGCCTACGTTGGTCTTAGTAGCGTCCATTACCAAGTAGATAAAGTAACTACCATTCCCAGCCACATCTATCGCGTGAATTTGGTCAGTTAGGGTAATTACAATGTCTTGTATTCTTTCTCTTCCGCCCAACCCCAAGGCTTGAATTGCCATTTGTGCAGCTTTGATTACCTCAAGGTTGTAAGCCGATGCAAGGTTCGGGTCAAAGTTAGGATCTGAAGAGTCTGCTGCATACGAAACTCCCGAACGAATTTCAGTAACTGATACTGCAATGTATCCAGGTACATTCGCCTTTACATCGTGAATAAATTTGTCTAATACATTTGTCATTATAATGCTCTTTTATGGGTTAATAATCGTTTTACTTTTAAAAGAGTATGGTTGTTATGCTCTTTTTTCTTTTATTTTCAATACTACCTCTGCTACATCTCCCCCTATAGGCGGATTTATCTTAGCAACCTTCAATGTTAGCCCCATTACCTGACGATGCTCTGCAAATACCCGCTTCACAATTCTATCGGCTACTACCTCCAGCAATTGCGCTCGCACTGCCATTTCTTCAACTACAATCCTATTCAAGCTTACATAATCCACCGTATCCTCAAGTGCATCTGTGCTACGCGCCTTGCCCAAGTCAGCAGTAACTTTCAGGTCTACCCTATAATCACTGCCTATTTGTTCCTCTTCCACAAGGCAACCGTGGTTAGAACGCACTCTAATGTTCTTAAGTATAATCTGTTCCATTGTCAGCTTATCGTTGCGCACATTTACAGTTACTAACCCCTTGGAAAAGGTCAAGCCCCAAGGTAATTACGTGTGTACCAGAGTTGTATCCTACAAGTTCATTAAGTGTCAACTGATATGAGTAAGCAAAATAAAACAATCCCTTTTTAAGCCCCGCCATAGGCCCAATATTTAAAGGTTTGAAAATTTGATCGTTTAGAGAACGATAGTTCACACCCACCCAATAATAATCCTCTATATCCATCCAACGGAATTTCAAGTTAAAGTCGGTAGTAGAACGACTATCACTTTCGTAAAGTTGATACAAGATAGAAGGCTCAATTTCAAATTTGCTGCGTTTGTCTTGTTTGTAGCGGTAGCCCATAAATACCATATAGTTACGCAACGCTTTAGGCTCTTCTCTGTAAAAACGCTCAATATCTTTGTTTAAGATGTTCAAAGCCGAAATATTTACAAACACACTTTTATAACGATAAAGCATCGCAATATCAAAGTTGTGATTCACTGTAAACCTGTCATTTGTAACAGCTTGGTCACGTATAGAAGGGTTAAACTTTTCAATGTTTATTTGAAAAGTATTAAGCGCATATGAAATACCAAATGATATAAAGTGATTATCATAACGGTCCAGTGTAAGGTGGTGAGCAAAACTCACTTTACCCCCTTTTTGGTAAGTATGCCCGTTGCGGTCATTGTAAAGTGTCATACCTGCTCCACTTCGTTCACCCAATCGCATATCTCCACCAATAGACTGATAATCAGGCGCACCTTTTATCCCTACCCATTGCGTAATCCCTGAAAGACGAATACGCACAAAGTCCCCGATACCCGCATAAGTAGGAGCTATCAAAAATTCACTGTCAGCCAAATATTGATTTTGCTGTGGTAAGTTGAGTTCTTGTGCAAATGTTTTCGCTTCAAAAGCACACACTGCCAAAAGTAACAATACTATTCTTTTCATTGTTTGATAAAAAATTAACTTTAACTATTTGCTTGCTAATCACTGCCAATTGCCCTCCCTATACTCCTATATAGTATATAAACACAATCAGCAAAATTTTCAGCAAATATACTTCTTTTTTTTGTGTTGCTCTACTTTTTTAGCGAATAAATGCGCACATTTAACATATTTATGTTTTCATTAACACTTTTAGTCCTCTATTTTATAGATGTTGTATTATCAATATTTTTTCTATTATCAAAAGAATAATTTATATAAATAGGTTTAATATTGAAAAATCATCAGTAATCCATTAAAATCATTGTTTTTTATTTATAGATAAAATCAGGAGGTTTTAAGTGTAGATACTAAGTGCATTTTAACTTTTTGGAAAGCCAACATTGTCGCTTTTCTATAGATGTGAAAAAGTTCTATTTTTTAAATAAAACAAGATATTCACCATAGCCTTCCTTCTGCATATCCTCTTTAGGAATAAAACGCAATGAAGCACTATTGATGCAATAACGCAAGCCTCCCAACTGTTTAGGACCATCGTCAAACACGTGCCCTAAGTGAGCATCACCCAGCTTGCTACGCACTTCTGTACGTGTCATATGGTATGATTTATCTTCTTTTTCTGCTATTAGCTTTTTGTCTATAGGTTTTGCAAAAGAAGGCCACCCACACCCCGACTGAAACTTGTCTAGCGAACTGAACAATGGCTCCCCTGTAGTAATATCCACATAAATACCCTCACGTTGCTCATCCCAATACTCGTTGGCAAAAGGCGTTTCGGTAGCATTCTGTTGGGTAACAGCATATTGCTCCTTGGTTAATCGTGAGCGCAACTCTGCTTCCGTAAGTTTCTTGAATTTTATAGGCTCAGGGTTTGCCTTTCGCGCTACCTCAAACAACTTTGTAGGGATATGACAATACCCACGAGGGTTCTTATCCAAATAATCCTGATGATATTCCTCTGCCTGATAAAAATTCTGTAACGGACTTACCTCTACTACTATAGGTTTTTTATAGTTTTTAGCCAATGCAGCTATGGCTTCATCTATGGTCGTTTTCACTCCTGCATCTGTATAGTAAATACCTGTGCGGTATTGGTCGCCCACATCATTGCCTTGTTTGTTTAGCGAAGTAGGATCTATAGTTTTGAAATAGAGCTGTAATAACAATTTCAAATCCACTACCTGCGGGTTGTAAACTATTTTTACAGTTTCTGCAAATCCTGTATTTCCGCTGCACACCTCTTCATACGAAGGAGCGTGTTGTAGTGTGCCATTGGCATAACCCACCTCAGTGCTTATCACACCGCGTATCTGTTTGAAAAAGTGCTCTGTACCCCAAAAGCACCCTCCTGCAAAATACAAATTAGCAGTCCCCGAATTGGCTTTTTCAGCCTCTTTTTCTGCATTTACCTCCGTAATCATTTGTTGGTTATTATTTTCCATAATTTCATTTGAAGGAACCGACTCCGTTTTGTTTTTATTAGTTGTATGTTGGCAAGCGCAGCCCAACAATAATGCTGCAAACGTGATAGTTACTAAAAAAATTTTCATTGTGTATATGTATAATGTTAATGTTTAGTGAGGAGGGGGGGAACACCTCACTCTTTACACCTCAAAAATAGTGCCTAACACGTCTTTTTGTAAAATATTTTTAAATAAATCTTATCAACTGTCAAAATTCATATAAAAACTCTGGGAGTAATTCTTTTTGATTAACGACCGATGACTAACGACTAACTACTATCTTTGTTGTTATTTCGTCGAATACTATTTCTTCACCCTCTGGCAGACTATCTACAAAAGTGATGTTGTCGGTAAGGGTTTCATTCTTGATATAGGCTTCGTTGGCAGTAACGGCTGCTTGTAGAGCAGGTTGCGCTTGCAGGCGTATTTGTATGCGGTCGGTGATGTCGTATTCGTTGTCCTTGCGGATATTCTGAATGCGGTTCACTAGCTCGCGCGCAATACCCTCTTGGCGCAGTTCGGGGGTGATGTGAATATCTAAAGCTACCAATAGGCTACCAGCAGTGGCTACCAACCAACCTTCTATATCCTGAGTACTGATTTCTACATCGTCCAAACTCAAAGTAACTGTTTTGTCGGGCAGTTGTAGGGAATAAGTTTGTGTTTTTTCAAACTGTGCAATTTCCGCTTGTCCAAACTCTTGTACTGCAGCGGCAATGGCTTTCATATCCTTGCCAAATTTAGGGCCTAAGGTCTTGAAGTTTGGCTTGATTTGTTTTACCAATATACCTGAGGCATCTTCCAAAAGCTCTATTTCCTTCACATTCACCTCGTGCTTGATGAGGCTTGCTACCGCTTCTATTTCAGCACGCTCGGTGTCGTTAGCTATCGGTATCATAATTTTTTGCAGCGGCTGACGTACCTTGATGCTTTCTTTCTTGCGCAACGATAGTACTAAAGATGAGATGGTTTGCGCTTTCTGCATCTTGCTTTCCAATGATTTATCGATGTAGCTTTCGTTAGCTATAGGGAAATCGGTAAGGTGTACACTCTCTTTGTTTTCTTTGCCGGTAACGCTTGCCAAATCTTTGTAGAGGCGGTCGGCATAGAAAGGTGCCACTGGCGCCATCAGTTTAGCAATGGTTATCAGGCAAGTGTAAAGCGTTTGGTAAGCCGCTATTTTATCAGCTTCGTATTCGCCTTTCCAAAAACGGCGGCGCGATAAGCGTACGTACCAGTTGCTGAGATTCTCCTGTACAAAATCCGAGATAGCACGGGTAGCACGGGTAGGCTCATAATCAGCATAGAGGGCATCTACTTCTTTGATGAGCGTATTGAGTTCCGAAAGTATCCAGCGGTCTATTTCAGGGCGTTCAGCCAGTGGTATATCCGCTTCGGCATAAGTGAAGCTATCGGTATTGGCATAGAGCGCAAAGAATGAATAAGTGTTGTAGAGCGTACCGAAGAACTTACGGCGCACTTCGGCTACCCCTTCCAAGTCGAATTTGAGGTTATCCCAAGGGTTTGCGTTGGAAATCATATACCAGCGAGTGGCATCGGCGCCGTACTCGGCTATGGTAGTGAATGGGTCTACCGCATTGCCCAAGCGTTTGGACATCTTTTGTCCGTTCTTGTCAAGCACCAACCCATTAGATACTACGTTTTTATAAGCCACGCTATTGAATACCGAAGTAGCAATTGCGTGTAGCGTATAGAACCAACCGCGTGTTTGGTCTACCCCTTCGGCGATAAAGTCGGCTGGGTAGGCAGTGTGGTTTTCTATATAGTCTTTGTTTTCAAAAGGATAGTGCCATTGTGCATAAGGCATAGCTCCTGAGTCGAACCACACGTCTATCAGGTCGGTTTCGCGCTGCATTGGTTTGCCCGATGGCGATACGAGCACTATGTTATCAACGATATTTTTGTGCAAATCTACCTTGTTGTAATTGCTTTCGGAGTTGTCGCCCACTACAAAATCTTTATAAGGGTCGGCAGTCATTACGCCCGCTGCAATAGCTTTTTGTATTTCGGCTTTTAGCTCTTCTACCGAACCGATGCAGATTTCCTCTTGCTTATCGGCAGTGCGCCAAATAGGTAGCGGGATACCCCAATAGCGCGAACGCGAAAGGTTCCAGTCGTTGGCATTTTTTAGCCAGTTGCCAAAACGCCCTTCGCCGGTAGCCTTAGGTTTCCAATTGATGGTTTCGTTGAGGGCAAACATACGTTCTTTGAAGTCGGTAACCTTTACAAACCACGAGTCGAGCGGGTAGTACAGCACCGGTTTATCGGTACGCCAGCAGTGCGGATAGCTGTGTACGTATTTTTCTACTTTGAAAGCCTTGTTTTCTTCTTTCAGGAGAATCGCCAAGCTCACATCCCACGATTTTTCAGGCGCTTGCCCTGCCTCGTAATACTCATTTTTGATGTATTTTCCTGCAAAAGCCTCAGGAATATTGTGCCCTGTGATAAATTTTCCTTGTAAATCTACTAGCGGAATAAGGTTGCCATCGGCATCTTTCACCAACATTGGAGGGATATCGTAGGCTTTGGCAGCACGGGCGTCATCAGCACCAAAGGTAGGGGCGATATGTACGATACCGGTACCATCATCGGTAGTAACAAAGTCGCCTGCAATCACGCGGAAAGCTTGGTCGGCATTTTCGGCAGGAGCGCACCAAGCGATGAGCTGCTCGTAGGTAGTACCCACAAGGTCAGCGCCTTTGCATTCGCCTAATATTTGGTAAGGAATTGTCTTGCTTTCGGGAGTGTAAGCTGCAAAGGCTTCGGCATCGCCCTCTACAAACTTCTTGCCGAATTGTTTTGCCAAAAGCGGTTTGCCAATGATGATAGTAATCGGCTCAAAAGTATATTGATTGAATGTTTTTACGAGTACATAGTCAATTTCTTTGCCTACTGCCAATGCCGTATTGGAAGGCAACGTCCAAGGGGTAGTTGTCCAAGCGAGGATATGGATAGGTTCGGTAGCGTTGCCGAATACTTTACTTGCCGCTGCTGCTAATGCTTTCACTTTGAATTGTGCTACAACGGTAGTATCGCTCACATCGCGGTAGCAGCCCGGTTGGTTCAGCTCGTGCGATGACAAGCCTGTCCCTGCCTTAGGCGAATAGGGCTGAATGGTGTAGCCTTTGTACAGCAACTGCTTGTTGTACAGCTGTTTCAAAAGCCACCATACGCTTTCCATATATTTGGGTTTGTAGGTGATATAAGGGTCGTCCATATCCACCCAGTAGCCTATCTTCTCGGTAAGGTCGTTCCAGATGTCGGTATAGCGCATTACGGCTTCCTTGCAGGCTTTGTTGTAATCTTCTATACTTATTTTTTTGCCTATATCTTCTTTGGTGATGCCGAGTTCTTTCTCCACCCCCAATTCTACGGGCAATCCGTGGGTATCCCAACCTGCTTTGCGTTTTACTTGAAATCCTTTTTGAGTTTTGTAGCGGCAGAAAATATCTTTAATAGAACGCGCCATCACGTGGTGAATACCTGGCACTCCGTTGGCAGACGGCGGACCTTCAAAAAACACAAACGGAGCAGCGCCCTCACGAGCGGAGATACTCTGTTCAAAGATATTTGAGGCTTTCCAAAAAGCCAATATTTCCTCAGCTACCTTAGTAAGGTCTAATTGTTTGTACTCGTTGAATTTCATATATGGGTTATTTTTAGTCGTTATGACGTTAGTTTGGCGCAAAGGTAAGAACTAATTAGCAAATTAACAAATTAGAGAATTAGTAAATTAGCAAATTTGTGTTGCGCCGACTTTCCTTCGCTCAACCTTCGCTTATCCTTCGCTCATCCTTCGCTCAAGGATGGGGCAATGTAGATAGATATTTTGTGCGTTATTATAGCGAGCCAATTGCTTCTGTTAGGGCGGCTACTTGTGCGGGGGTGGTAGCCCACGAGGTTATCAGCCGTATAGCAGTGTGTTCCTTATCAATGGTTTTCCATCGGTAAAACTCAAACTTTTCTGCTAATATATCAATGCTTTTGTTGGGCAAAATAGGGAATAACTGATTGGTAGTGGTGTCGGCTAAAAAGGGATATCCTGCTGTTGCCAGTGCTTCTTTGATGGTCTGCATACGCTCATTGGCATAGCGTGCTAATGTGTTGTATAGGTCGTTTTGAAAGAGCGTCAGGAACTGTAAGCCCAATAACCTTCCTTTGGCTAAGAGGGCGCCTTTTTGTTTCAGATGATATTCAAATCCTTCTTGTAGGGCAGGCTTGTTGATAACAATTGCCTCGCCTAATAAGCCGCCATTTTTGGTTGCCCCTATGTAGAAAACATCGGTGTATTGAGCAAGGTCTTCCCATTGTATATCATTGTCGTGGGCGTTGAGGGCTGCTCCCAGCCGTGCGCCGTCCATAAAGAGCAAAAGCTGATGGGCTTGGCAACAGGCATAGATAGCTTTTAGCTCGGCAAGGGTGTATATTGTGCCTACTTCGGTAGCATTGGTAATGTATACCAATCGCGGTTTTACCTGATGAGGAAAGTTGGTATAACAAGTGGCGTAATGAGCGATGTCTTCAGGGGTTATCTTGCCATTGATAGAGGGGGCGAGGTGTATTTTATGTCCTACAGCCTCAATGGCACCTGTTTCGCTGTCGGCAATATGGGCAGTATTGTCGGCAATAACGCTTTCGTAAGGGCGCAGTAGTGCCGCAATTACTAATAAATTGGCTTGTGTGCCGCCGCTTACAAAGTGTATTTTGGCATTAGGATTCTTTATTTTTTCTCTGATAAGGGCTTTGGCTTCTAAAGAATAGTCATCAAGTCCGTAGCCTGCTTGCTGGGTGAGATTAGTTTTCATAAGTGCCTCTAAGATAGCAGGGTGAGCTCCTTCTGCATAATCGTTTTTGAATGATATTTTCATTGGTAGAGAAGTATGTTTGTTTTCGCTGCAAAAATACAAAACAATTAGCAATTGACAATCTTATGTTAATTGTTTTATGCATTATACTTTCCTCGTTTCCAGATTTCTATAGAATTGATAATATTCTGCCATAGGATATAACAACCGGGACCTACCGTAGAAAGGGGATGCAGATAGGTGGCGGCTATCCAGATAGCAAAGGCGGTGTTCTTTTGCCCTAAGGCTTGTCCTGCCTCAATAGAAGTGCCGAAATATTTACCAATACGCCTGCCTATGGCGTACTGCAATAGGCATATTACTAAGCCTGAAAGCGCAATCAGTAGTAAAAAAAACATACTGCTTTCTGCGTGGAAGATGTTCTTGAGGGTAGTGCCTGTTACAATCATCAGTGAGCAGCCCCAAAGGTAGAAAGATAGGTCGGGGATGTGTATGAGCCATTGGTGAAAGCGGTGGAGTAGGGGAAGGCTCTTGGTGAGCAAGGCTAATAGCATTGGTACAACCAGCACTAAGCATACTTTTTGCATTATCAGTACAAAAGCACTCCAGAAGGTCATTTGTGAGGCGGGTTCTATTAGCGGGAAACATAGCGGAATAAGCAGGGCACAGAGCAGATTGGAAACAAAGGTGTAGGTGGTCATTTGCTCTAAATTGCCACCGAGCTTAAGGGTTACTACGGCTGCCGCTGCGGCACACGGACTGATAATACAAGCTAATACACTTTCTAAAAGTATCAGTTCCTTACCTACGATACCAAAGAGGAGAATAGCCCCTACGCCTATGCCTACTAATAGGCATTGCACTGCTACCATCCACCAATGCCAAGGTACGATGGCTATTTTCCTAAAATCGACTTTGCAAAAAGTTACGTAGAGAATGAGGAACATAAACAACGGCAGTATGCTGTTGAATATGGGGGCAAACCATTGCGATGCCTCCTCTAAGGCGGGCGTATAATAAAACAGCAAATACGCCATCGCCCCTATGCCCATTGAGAGAGGGAGCGTCCAGCTTTTTATAAATTGGAAAAGTTTCATAGGCTGCTAATTAAACTGTACATCATTTGTAATATTCCTCTGTTTTACGGGGCAAAAGTACAAATAATTAGGAAATTAGAGAATTAGGAAATTATCACTATCTTTGTGCCCTTTAATAAAAAACAAAAAATGAAGAAAAGATTTTTGATAGTAGCGTTATTCACGCTATTTTTAGGCGGTATTGCCGTAGCGCAATCTCAAGAGCAACCCTCAACCCTTGCTGAACTACAAGCTGAAAAAGAAAGATTGGAAGCCAAACTTGCCAAAGCTATCGAAGACAGAGAAAATGCAAAAAATTCTTTACTAGGTAAATACTCAGATGTAGCGTTTGCCTTTAATAAGCATATTAGTAAAAAACAAAAAAAGTTTGCAAAGACTGTCGAACGAGGTACTAAACGCCAAGAAAAACAAATCAAAAAGAAATTGAAAAAACTCAACAAACGCATTGAGGAAATTAGAGAATTAGCAAATTAGGAAATTAGCAAATTAGGGAATTAGCAAATTAGAAAATCCCCGCTGATAGATTTTTCTTTCAGCGGGGATTTGTTTCTAATGTTTTTTTATAAACTCGGTAATTTCAGCGGCGGTTTTGGTTCGGGCTTCTTCCGTAGAGAAACCGTGGTCTACTTGGGGGAGGAGTATCAATTGGCTGTTCTTGTACCCTTGGTGGTAACGCTCGCCATAGGTGTAGGGGACTACTACATCCCAAGTGCCGTGAATAATGAGTACTGCGCCTTTATACTCTTTAGCAGTTTCGTAAATGGGAAGCGTTTGTGCTGTTACAACATAGTCCCGTCCCATACGCATTCCTCTGGGGAGGTCTACATATTCAGGAATATGATGAGGGTCGTAAGTAGCGCCTTGTGTGCTGCCGCGCAGGGCATCATCGCGCAAAACAGCCGCAGGGGCACAAAGAGCCACACTCTTGATGCTTTTCTTCAGCTCACCGGCTACCATCGAGGCTACTACACCTCCCTGAGAATGCCCCACAATACTGATGCCGCTCACCCAAGGGAGTTTCTGAGCATAATCTATCACCTTTTTGGCGTCTTCAATTTCGTTGAGTACGGTCATATCTTGAAAATGTCCTTCGCTTTTGCCACAGCCGTTGAAATCAAAACGGATGCTCGCGATACCCGCCTCTTGCAGCCTGTCGGCGATAGTGCGCAATAGGGGACGGTCTTTATCAGCACCAAAACCGTGACAGATAATCACCATTCGCACCTTTTTGCCTTTCTCAATTTTAGGCATTTGCAGAGTGGCTACCAATTTACCTTTAGCCCCTTGTAGGGTAAGGTCTTCTGTTTGTTGTGCTTTTACTGAATGTATTAATGCCATACATACTAATACTAAAGTTATAAAATTCTTTTTCATAAAGTGGTATTTAAGCTTTATTTTCAAAGCAAAAATACAACTAATTTCCAAATTTGCTAATTTGCTAATTTCCAAATTTTCTAATTCTCTAATTTGCTAATTACCTCATACGCTCTGCCAATAGGAATTTCGGTTTCACCAATGTAAATAAATTGATGGGTATACGAACTGATGTGCTGTACATTCACCACGCAACTCTTATTGACGCGTACAAATAACGCAGCGGGCAGCTGGCTGTGAATGTTCTTCAGGTTAATCCACGTAATGTATTTATCGCTAAAAGTGTGGATAATCACATAGTCCTTCAGTGCCTCTATATACAATATATCGCTATGAGCGATGCGGTAATTACGTCTGTTAGCGCGAATACTAATACATTGTGTGTCAGTACACTCAAAGTCCGTTTTTTGCTGAGAGAGCAGTTGGTGGTAACTTTCGGCTTTGGCAACCGCTTTTTTAAAGCGCTCGGGGGTAATGGGCTTCACCAAATAGTCTAGCGCATCTACTTCATAGCTATCTAAGGCATACTGGCTGTAGGCGGTAGTAAATATCACCAAAGTCTGTTCGGGCAAGGTTCTGGCAAACTCCAAGCCGTTTACCCCTGGCATTTCTATATCTAAAAAGAGCAAATGTACTTCGTTTTTCTTCAGAAAATCGGCAATGCCTACGGTATTTTTGAACGACCCTAAGAGCTTTAGGGGGCTATACTGCCTGATAAGGCGCTCCATACCAATACGTGCCAAAGGTTCGTCATCTACTATCAAACAATTCATAGTTGCAAAGCTAAAGTTACTATATATTCTTGGGGGAAAGCTTCTTGCGAAAGCTGAAAATGGTCGCCGTAGAGCAGTTCTAAGCGCCTTCTGAGGTTGGGTAGCCCTATACCACTACACCTCTGTTTGCGATGAGGCGTTAAAGGTACGGAATTGCGCACCGAAAAGTGTAACCAGCCCTCTTTATTTTCGCATTTTATATAGATATAGGTAGGCGCAAGGCTGTCGGTACTATGTTTTACAGCGTTTTCGGCTAAGATAAGCAGTATGTTGGGCGGAATTTGTATGCCTTGTACGTTCTTTTCATCGTATGTAAGCTCGTAAGTAAAATCATCGCGACGCATAGCTTCCAAAGAGAGATAATCGTTTAAAAAACGCAGTTCCGAACTGAGAAAAACCTGTTCTTCGTGCGTTTGATAGAGCAAATGTCGCAAGAAATCGGATAGTTTTGTGATGGTATAAGAGGCTTTTTCGGAGTTGATATGCACCAATACATTAATGCTATTGAGCATATTGAATAAAAAATGGGGTTGTATCTGGCTACGGAGGGCTTGCAGTTCACTCTCGTTGGCTTGTCGCTCCAATTCTTGCATCCTCTCGCTATTCTTTACCCACACTTGGAGTATTTTTATGAGTGTAGAAGTCATTATAAAGGGTACTACATATACCAAAGTAGAAAGAAGTATTATAGAAATAGGAGTTTTTGATGCCATTTTGATTTCTTTCCCAATCATATAGTCTTTCCATAGTACAAAATTGAGATAATAGCTAGAACCCAACATAAAAAATACCCATAGCGTAAGGAGGATGATATAAGTAGCGAGCTTCCCTTTGAAGAAAAAACGCGGAATAAGCACATACATATTTAGGTAAAAAGTAGCGGTAATTCCCAACCATTTCTCTATCCAATCCCAAAGATCTATTATTCCATCGTAATCACCCCATTGTCTGCTTAGTGTGTAAAATAGCAATAATGAACTACAACCTGCTATATGCCGATAAATGCGGTATCTATCAGCTATAAGAAACTGCAAGAAGAGATTGTTCTTCAAAAATATGTATGGATTTTCGGTAGTCATTAGTGAGAGGGCGTTGTTAGTCGTTAACCATTAAAATCTGTATCCTAGTCCTACAAAGATAGAGCGTGTGCGCAAATAGTCGCTACTGTGGCGAGGATCTTTGGTAAGGAGATTGGCTAATCCTAAGTAGAAATTGGTTTCTATAAAGAGTCTCTCGTTGAAGTTGTATTCTAAACCCAAGAGCGCCCCATAGTCAAAATTTTCAATATCCTTTCTGGTAAATGAACGGTATTTGTCTTCAAAAGGAGTAACCCAAGGGATATAACTCACATAGCCTCCTACTTTAGGACGGAGCCCACTGATATTGTATTTGATAGCCAGAGGCACATCAATTCTGTGAAGTATTGTTTTTCCCTTTCCTATAGTGGAATGATTGGTATATATTGCCCTAAGATCTAACAATAATTTTTCAGAAGCAGGGATTTCAACAAAGAAACCACCATAAGAAGAGGTGCTAAAAGGCTTTTTGTCAGTTTTGTTTTGTCCTTCATAGCGGTCGTCGTGAACATCTTTGCTCATCAATCCAATTCCACTACCCGAATGGATGCCAAATTTTACTTGTGCTGTAGCCGTAGCGGTGAACGCTATCAAGGCTATAATTGTAATTATTCTTTTCATTTTTTTATATGTGTTTTTAAATTAATACTATAGAAATTCGATTTTTCCACGTCCTTTGATGTTTGTATCTCTCTGGTTTTATTAATTGCTACTTAATCGTGATTCCTACTGAGAAGTAAAAAGCAGGATTGAATTGACTTGAACGGACAGTGCCGTCTTCATTTTTAGCTTCTGGCTCGAACATCGCAGCAAGCGCTCGCTTTGTATATCGTCCTGTACGCAAAAAGATAGCTCCAGCCGTAATAGGAATACTTATGTGTTTTCCTATTTTAAATTCGGGTTGTAAGCCTGTAATAATGTTTTGCTGGGTGAAAATTTCTTTTTGTGCATTGCGCTGTAAATAGGCTGCATATCCGCCTACATAGGTTGCTAATTTTAAGCTGAGGTTTTTGTGGTAGTTGTAGCCAAAAGCTACTTTTGCCCCATCAAGCAGACTAACATCTATAGTAAATTTATCGGAAAAGCCTCCTTTGTATTTCAAATAAAATGCAGGAAACACCATAGGATAACCAAAACTGTTGTTAAGAGCTACGCCTCCTCCTATTTCAAGGTTAGGCATCCAATGCCATACAAGCACAAAAGCACCATTAGCCAAAACATTTTCGCCTATATGAATAGCCGACAATTGATTTTCAGGGGTATAGCTTCCTGCACCGAGTGCCATTAACATAGACCAACGTTCCTTTAGCGGACGTAAGTGAAGCACGGATGCTCCCAAGTTCATCACTTGCGAGGGGAGTTCTTTCCCGATAGGAAAGTTTTGATTGTCCATTTTTACAAAAGTACCGCTAAGAGCAACGCCCCAAACGGTAGCACGCTTATAGGGGTCTTCTTCAGCGGGTGCTTGTATCCAGAGGGGCAGCATTGCACTTGCCGAATAAATAGTAGCCGAACCATCGCCCGTATTCGTATCGGCTACGGCATCGTAGAATTTAGAATTGCCTATATACTCCGCTTTTACACTAATTTGAGCAAAAGCACTCACCACAATCAATAGAGCTATAAGGGTTATTGTATTTTTCACTGTAATGAAGATTTTAGTATTACAGAGGCAAAGGTAGTGCAAAAGGAATTACAAAGGGTAAAAAGTAGTTTTTTCTATACCAAAAACAAGTTTTGCTATACTAAAAGTGTAGTTCTATGATAGTTCTTAACGCTACAAGGTCAGAGTATTTTGTGTAATCAAGGGAAAAAAATATTCTTTTTTCCCCTTCCTATTTCCAATAATTTTTCAAGAGTAGTTTGCAATACTTTATTTAGCTTGAGGTGCCACTGATATTGATAATCTACAACAGGGTCTTTCTCATCATCTAAATTTCTCCCTATAGTTTGTACGTAGATAATACCATTTTCAACATGATAATCTCCCATTGTATAACGTTTTGTTGGTTCTGGAAAACGCTCTGTAAATTGATTTCTGTATTCGTTATAGTCTATCAATATCATTCTATTGAAATCACCAATACTAAAACTAAGTTTTTTTTCTTCTAAAGTAATTTCGAAATATTCATCAATAGAATTTTCTATTATTTTAGTTTCATTCTTTAGCTTTTGCACCAGCAGCGCCAAATCTATAGCTCCTTCCATAGTGGAGCAGTCTATTTTATATAAGGTTTTCCCTACTTGATAGGAGA
>NZ_KB291330.1:62016-62267 GCF_000318275.2 Capnocytophaga sp. oral taxon 332 str. F0381 | reverse complement strand
ATATCACCTTCTATGGCTAGATTTTCAATAGGTACTAAAGTTTCATCGCTATAAGGGGTCTTGTCGAGCATAACCTCCCCTTTTAGCAAACGAAAAATTTCTTCACCAAAATTGATGTTTAACCAACCAGCTGATGGGGTATATTCTAATTCTATAATACTTGCTTTTTTTCTTATGGTTCTCATTGTAGTTTTATTTAAAATTGCAATCCCCCCCTGCTGGCGCGAGCTTGTAGCTCGTGCCTTATCAAT
>NZ_KB291330.1:60022-61996 GCF_000318275.2 Capnocytophaga sp. oral taxon 332 str. F0381 | reverse complement strand
TGTAGCTCGTGCCTTATCAATGAGGATTTTACAACACATCTGATACATTACCCTTTATCAACATTACCAAACAGTAAGAATTCCTTCTTCTGGTGAGATAGGAGCAATTTCTTTTATTTGTTGGTTATGATTACTAAATTTTCCTCCCCATCCTGTTATGATATTTCCTTTCAAATAAACATCAATAATTTTTGTAAAAAAGAATGGATAATTCTCAACTTTTTCTTGAAAATAGATTTCCCTTAAAGTAGTAATAAAGACTTCTTTTAGAAGTAGATTGACATTTACATTATAAACAGAATCAAAATAAAGAGATTCGATTTTAGAAAAATCAAACTTTTTATTTTTAATATAATTTTTCACTATTAAATCGGTGATTCTATTCCAAGAATTATGTTCTTTTTTGTTGTGTAGAGATAAAAAAATCTGTCCTCTGAAGCCAACTTCTATAAAAAGGTTTTCCAAAGTCACAAAGCCTTTTATATCATTTCGATAAGACAACTGTTTTTCTACCTCCTCTATTCCTGAAGAGAATTGATAATCAAAAGGAATATTGAAATCATTAACTTTCCCACAATTTCTAAACCATTTATTATCAATCATTTTTTCTGCCATTAACTTCATTTCAGATGTTAATTCTATTTTATTAAATAATTTTGAAAAAAACATAACTATTAGTGATGTGAAACTCTTTTAACATTTATATTATCAACTTTATTCCAAATGAATTTTTTGTTCTTCATTTGTTCTATTATTGCCCCCTGCTGGCGCGAGCTTGTAGCTTGTGCCTTATCAATGAGGATTTAACAACACATTTGAAACATTACCTACTTTCTTGCAAAGGAATAAAGTGCAAACAATTATCCGTATGAGTTTCTATAAGGTTTTTGAATTTCTCCGAAGCTATAATACTACCACATTGGAATAAATCGTATTTTACTTCAGCTGCTTTGATGCGTATATCAGTATAATTTTCATAATCATCTTTATCCGATACTATCTCAAATATTTTTTCTTGTTCAGCCAAACCTAAACTATAATATGAATGAGAAATAAGGTCTAAGAACTTAGGATTGTGTTTTCTGCCTTTTATATAGTTAATAGGCTCTCCTTCTCGAGGGTATATTTTAGGATTCGGAGCGTTCAAATCCCACTGCTGCCAATCTAAATTCACCAATTTAGTAAATTCAGTAGGGTGTACTTTTTCAATACCCTTGATATCGTTGTTAAGCAATAAGTCTTTTATATCCTCACGTACTACTATATACCTTGAAATAGTAGTGTATATTTCAGGAATATACGGAGCAGTACGTTCTATTTTGTGTACTTCAGTAATTTGGTAATTTTTATCCATTACAGAAAGTAATCCTTCAAAAAGGGTATTCCCATAGTCGCCCCAAGGCATTTTTCGATTTTTTATGATATAATATTTCATATTAGTGATGTTTATTCGTTCTCCTGCTGCCGCGAGCTTGTAGCTCGTGCCTTATCAATGAAGATTTAATAACGTATCTAGAATATTACCAATGTATGACCTACTTTAATATATTCCTGTAACGTCATCATACTTTTCTAAACAAACTTCATCTGCAATTCCATAAAGGTCTTGCATAGATTTATCACCTAAAGTAAAGGGTACTTCTTGAGGATTATTTATAATGTAATTATAAAATTCTTGTCCTTTACTTACTACCCAATGTGAAATATCTTCAATTCCATCTTCTGATTCTTCCATATATTCTGTGTAAGGAAAAACTTGTAAATCAGATGAAAAATCAATAAATATTTCCTGAAATTTGATAAGTTCATCTTTATCAAACTCTGTTAGAATATCTTTTAGAACATCTCTATTAGTATGAGATTTTTCTATAATATTCCAAAACCACTGCTCTCTATTCATACTTAATATTTTTAATGTAACTTTTTTAATTTTAAATCCCCCTGCTGCCGCGAGCTTGTAGCTCGTGCCTTATC
>NZ_KB291330.1:16797-60002 GCF_000318275.2 Capnocytophaga sp. oral taxon 332 str. F0381 | reverse complement strand
TGTAGCTCGTGCCTTATCAATGAGGATTTTACAATACATTTGATATATTTACCCCTCTTGGGTGGTGTTGCCTTCTTATTTCATTAACACAACCTTTTCTTTTCACCCTCCTCAATAACTATCAAGTTAGACTCTTCTATAGAAGCTGGAAAAGGGAAACTATTAATAATAGTTTGATCCAAACCTTCCTTTTCTTTTATAAAATCCTCTGGGGTGAGTTTTTTAGTATAAAGAAGAATGAGCGATGCAAAAACATCGTATATCATTGAAGCACATACATTAGGGGGTGTTTGTCCATCAATTAGTGTAGAGGTAACATCCAAAGATGTTTGTTTCATCGAATTAACAGCTGGTCTAAACTTAAGAACTATATATTTCGTATCTTCTGTATTAAAAATATTATCCTGAAAATACAAATACTCTGGTTTCATTTTTTTAAACCATAAACCAAAACTATAGGTATATTTATCATTTATCCATATTTTTTTAGGAACTAAGAATTTTTCTTCTATGTAATTCCATACATACTCAATAAGTTTATACGAGATTTTAGGAGTATCTCCTAAATCCTCTTTCCAAACATAATACTTGATTTTAAATTTCTGATTCATATACTTTATTAATGATGTTTTTTCACCCCAAACCCAACTTCGTTATCGCAAGTGTTTCGCTTCTACGCTCTCCTTTTCCCCTGCCAGCACATATTCACAAGTGGCACAAAGATACAAAAAAATACTTATCAATTATGATTAAAAAGTATTTTTTACTATTTTTGCCTCTTCATATTGATAAAACTATGGTACAATACTTCCCTTACCTATTACTCCTAATGGTGGCTATTATGCTACTGATAATGTTGGCTAACCGGCTGAAAGTGGCATATCCTATTCTTTTAGTTTTAGGCGGATTGGCGATAAGTCTTATCCCTAATATGCCTGCCATTACACTGAATCCCGATTTGGTACTTATCATTTTCTTACCGCCTCTTCTGTATGCCGATGTTTTTTCGCTATCACTGAAAGAGATGTGGAAGTGGCGCCGCATTATCTTTAGCCTTGCTTTTATTGTAGTGTTTATTACGGCTGCTGCGGTGGCGTGGGTAGCCAATATGGTATTCCCTGGGTTTTCGTTGGCGTTAGGTTTCCTTTTGGGGGGCGTGATAGGCTCTACCGATGCGGTGAGTGCTTCAACGATTATGAAGTTTGTAAAGGTACCCAAACGCATTTCAACTATCATAGAAAGCGAAAGTTTGCTAAACGATGCCTCTTCACTCATAGTTTTTAGGTTTGCGGCTTTGGTAGTAACTACGGGTCAGCTGGTATGGACGGATATGGCACTGAATTTCCTTTGGGTAGTTATTGGCGGAACGCTTATAGGCTTGGCAGTAGCGTGGGTGATGCGTAAACTACACAGATTCCTCCCTACCGATGCTAATATGGATGTTATTCTCTCCGTTATAGCACCTTATATAATGTATATTGTAGCAAACGAAATGGGTACTTCGGGAGTGTTGGCAGTAGTAGCAGGAAGTATGTATATGTCGCTGCACCTTACTAGTATTCTTGCTGCCTCCACACGCAACAAAGGGGTAGCGGTATGGGATATTCTAGGTTTTATACTCAATGGTCTTGCCTTTATGCTGATAGGACTTGCCTTACCTGAAGTGCTGATAGGCATAGAAGCCGAAGGCATTAGCTTACTAACAGCCACGGGCTATGGGCTGCTCATCACAGGGGTTGTGGTAGGGGTACGACTGCTATCGTCATATGGGGCGGTACTCATCACCCAAGTAATGAAACACTTCATTGCAGTAGCCGACAGGCGAAACCCTGGCTTTCGGGTGCCTTTGGTTCTGGGTTGGGCAGGAATGCGCGGGGTGCTTTCACTAGCAGTAGCCCTTTCTATCCCTCTAACTTTAGAGAACGGTGAGCCTTTTCCGCATCGCAGCCTGATTCTCTACATTACTTTTATAGTGATATTAGCAACCCTACTCGTGCAAGGACTCAGTTTGCCAGCGCTTATCCGTTGGGCTAAATTTCCCGATTATGAAGACCATATTCCTGAAGCCGAAGCCGAAAGTCTTATTCGTAAATCTTTGGCGCAAGCTGCTTTAGATTATATGCAAGAGCATTACAAAGAAGGAATAACCGATAGCTTCTTGTTGCAAAATCAAAAAGATATATGGCAATACCAGCTCGATATGCCTAAGTGCAACACTACCCCCGAAGTGCGAAAAAAATACGTTGCTATTTTGCATCATCAGCGGGAGTTATTGCACCAACTGAATAAAAACCCACGTATTGATGAAGAGCAAATACGCAATTTCCACCGACAACTGAACTTAGAGGAAGAAAAATGGGAAGTTAATTAATATTAAAACCCAAACTTACCGTTCTATATACCGAATAACTGGGTAATCTTTTTGGCATTTACACTTCTATTTGTAACTGCTGGGCATCGCCCGCTTGATGGATAACGATAGCTTTCATTTTTATAAATTACTAATTTGCCAATTGTCTTACAAATTCATTAGCAGGATTGCTTTTAATCATTTCGGGGGTGTCGTATTGCTGAATAGCACCCTTGTCCAACACCAATACTTTGGTACCCAGTGTTAAGGCTTCGGTTATGTCGTGAGTAACAAATACGATAGTAGCCCCTGAGAGCTGATGCAATGCTTTTAGCTCGTGCTGTAGCTGCTTGCGGGTGATGCTGTCTAATGCTCCAAAAGGCTCGTCCATTAGTATGATGTTAGGATTAGCAGCCAAGGCTCTTGCAATCCCCACCCGTTGTTGTTGTCCCCCTGATAGCTCGTGCGGAAAACGCTCAGCCAGTTCAGGAGCGAGGTTTACTAACTGTAGTTTTTCAGCCACAATACGGCTGATGTCGCTTTTAGGATAATTTTTTAGCACAAGCACGTAGGCGATGTTCTCTGCCACGCTCAGGTGCGGAAAGAGAATATTCCCTTGAATTACATAACCTATGTTGCGGCGCAAGGCAATGAGGTTTTCGTTCGCAATATTCTTGCCGTCAATGCGTATCTCCCCTTTGTCAGGCAATACTAGCCCGTTAATCATCTTCAGCACAGTAGTTTTACCAGAGCCCGAAGTGCCTATGATGGTGAGGAAAGTACCGCTTTCAATGGTCAGATTCAAATCAGCAATAATTTCCTTACCATTATAACTTTTGTGTATATGAGAAAAAGTAATCATCGTTGTGGGTTTAAAAGTCCTTTTTGTAGCAGAAAGTTCTTAGCCACTTCTTCAGGTCGTTTCCTTTCAGTTTCTACTAAGAAGTTGAGGTGCGCCATCGTGGCATCGTCTATTAGCAGGTTTAGCTTTGCCAAAGTAGTGCGCAGGGTGGGGTAGGTGGTCAGTAGCTCGGTGCGTACCACTGTGCCTGCCTTGTAGGAGGGGTACATATTACGGTCGTCTTGCAGTACCACCACCTCACTTACCGATAGCTGTCCATCGGTAGTGAAAACCACCATAACATCAATTTTTTTATCACGCATCGCTTGGTATTTCAGTCCGATGTCCATATCGAGTACCTTTCTAAAGTGTATCCCATATACCTCTTGTAGTGCTTTGTAACCATCTTCTCGCTCAAAGAAGTCGTATTCAGCCCCCAAGATAAGTCGGTCGCTCACCTTAGACAAGTCGGTAAAGGTTTTGAGTTGGTATTTTTGAGCCATTTCCTTGCTCACTGCCAAGCCATAAGTATTGTTAAAGCCGTATAGGTTAGCCCATTCCAATCCGTATTGCTTTTTGTAGGCAGTTTCTAATTCGGCAAACTTGTTCTCGTTGTAAGGGTCTTTGCGTTTGAGTACTGCTTCCCACGCGGTGCCGGTATATTCGGGGTACATATCAAACTCTCCACGCGCTATGGCAGGGTGAATGTTAGAGGTGCCACCTCCTACACCATTGGTCAGTCGCACCGAAAGCCCCGTGTCTTGTTCAATAAGCAAAGAAAGCATCTGCCCCAGCAAATAGCTCTCAGTCATCGGTTTGGTAGCGATATGTATATCCTTTGTTTTCTTAGGCGAAAGCACAAAGAAGAGAGTGATGAGCAGTGCCAAAATGCCTATCCCTACCAGCTTTAGCGGATTGTGCTTATAGGCAATTTCACGATGCACCAATCGTTGCTCTACTTTTGCCAAAAGAAAATCAAAACCTAAAGCCAAGAGCGCAATCAGCACACTGCCTATGAGGGTCATCGCACTGTTATTGGTAGTGATACCTCTGTAGATAGCCACCCCCAAGCCCCCAGCACCTACAAACGAGGCAATCCCTGCCAGCGCAATGGTCATCGTTACCATATTGCGAATGCCCGACATCAGTACAGGCAGGGCTAAAGGAAGTTTGATTTTCCAAAGCAGTTGCCTGCGGGTGCTACCCATTGCCTCTGCAGCTTCTACAATCAGCGGATTGATTTGGGTAATACCCGTATAAGTACTGCGGATAATAGGCAGTAAAGCATAGAGTATTAGAGCAATAAGAGCCGTGAGGTTCCCTACCCCCGTAATAGTGATAAAGAAACCCAATAAAGCGATAGAGGGGATAGTATAGAGCACATTCACAGCCCCCAAGAGCCAAACGGCATACTTGCGGTACTCGCTGATAAAGATTCCCAATAGCACCCCTACAAGGGTAGCTATGGCTATGGCGGAGAGCGAGATGAGCAGATGCTCAGCAGTCAGGTGCAGGAAGAACGGTGCTTCGTCACGAAGAAGAGAAATAAGATCTGTCAAGATGTTCATTAGTTTAGTCTTCGTCTTCGCCGCTATTGACCAAGGTAGCATTGATAAAAAAGGCGCCTTTGGTAGCGATTGTTTGCTCGGGGGCGATCGGTTTTACTGGGGCGATAGCGGTATAGCCACTTTCGGAAGTGCCTTTGGCTACTTCTATTTTCTCGAAGGTAGTTTCCTTATCGTCAGTGTGGGTGATGACAAAGATATACGATTTGCCACTATCTTCTACGATGGCATCATTGGGTACCGCAGGTGCCGTTTCTTTGTCCAGACTTATGACTCCTGTTACGTTCATTCCGCTGATAAGCCCTTGTTTGTCCCCCTCTACGTGGCAATGTACGATGATACTTTTACTTTCATTCTCAAACGAAGCCGCAATGTTATACACTTGGGCATCATATTCGCGAGAGGTGTTATTGGTAGGGTTAAAGTGCACCTGTTGTCCTACCTTAATGTAAGGCAAGTCGCGCTCATATACTTGCAAGTGCAAGTGCAGCGAACTGTTGTCGATGATCTCCACGATAGGGGTGGAGGCATCTACATAAGCGCCATTGTTAGTATATACTGCACTGATATTCCCACTGATAGGAGCTACTACGGCCAGGGTAGATTGCATCCCCTCATTGGTTAGGGTTTTGGGGTTCAAGCCCATTAGGCGTATTTGCTCTTCGAGGGCTGCTTTTTCAGTGCGTAAGGTACGTAGTTGGGGAGTGGCCGCTTGTAAGTTCTTACCCGTACCGGCATTGCCTTCGTAGAGGATCTGCTGGCGGTCAAGCTCTTGCTGGGCAAGTTCGATTTGGCTATTTACGGTGAGCAAGCGCTGTTGCTGTTGTAGAAAATCGGGATTGGAAATGGTGGCAATTACCTGCCCTTTGCGGACATAGGTGCCTATTTCTACCTTTACACTTTGGATAATCCCTGTATATATGGTCGATACCTTTGCCTGATAATCGGCAGGCACACTCAGTACTCCATTGGCTTTCAGGGTAGCGGTAAGGGCTTTTTGTTCTATATGCCCCAGGCGAATGTCTACCGTTTTGATTTGCGTTTGGGTCAGGGTGGTCGTATTTCCTTCTTCGTGGTGGTGTTCTTCTTCCGCTTCCTGGTCGTCAGTGGTAGAGGTGTTATTATTACAAGCGGATAAAGTGAAGAGTGAGATAAGGATAAAAGCGATTTTTATACTGTATTCTTTCATGTGTGTTACTGATTTAAAAGGGATTGGAGTTCTATTACTTTTTGATTGAGCGCCTCTATACTTTCAAGGAATGCCAAGCGAGTATCTACAGCTGTCTGTAGGGTATAGAGGTATTCTACATAGCTTATTTCACCGGCACTGTAGCCCAATTGGTTGGCTTTTACGATGCGCTGTGCTTCAGGGAGGGCTTCGTCTTTGTAAAACTGATACTTTTGCAAATTCAGTTGGTAGCTCTCCCACAGATTGATCCATCGGGTGTTGAGCTGTTTTTCTGTTTGCTTAGCTTGCTCTAAGGCGGCTTGCCTTTGGTATTCGTAGGCTTTTACTTTGGTGTGAGTGGCGGTAAAGAGCGGAATTGATAGCCCCACGGTGGCAAAGTGAAAGCGCTGGCTTCTATCGGCGTAGGCTTCTACTCCACCGATGGTTTGCATTCCGATGAGGGACTGATTGGTATAGCCCAAAGTAAGATCGGGTAGGGCTTGGGCACGCTCCAAATGCTGATTATTCTGGGCGATGGTAGCCTCTTGGTAGCTTAGCTGTACTAAGGGGTGCTGAGAGAGGCTGGGGGCAGAGGTCTCTTTTAGCAACAAAGGTTCGTATGCAGTGGAGGTGGCGATGGTAAAGTCCGCTTCGGTTTGCATAAGGCTATGCAGGTTGCGATAAGCCGTCTGTGCCAAGGCTTGGTTTTGCTTTAGCAAGAGGGTAATCTCTCCTTTTTTTACCTGTGCGGTGTTGATGTCTATTTTCTTGGTGTCACCTGCCTTAAAACGTACCTGGGCAATACGGATAAAATCATTGAAAAGACTATCGAGTTGCAAGAGTTGCTGCTGCTTGAAGGCTAAGTACTGCAATTGTTGGTATAGGGTACGCACCTGTTGCTTAAGTTCATTTTCCTGAAGGTTTACTTTTCCTTGTTGTAGTTGCGTCTCTGCCAGGTAGCTTTTTTTGCGCGCACTGAATACCGTAGGGAAAGGAATAGACTGGGATATACCTACCGAGAGATCTTTCTCGGGGCTGCTATACTGGCCAAACTGCCCTGTAAGTTCGGTTTTGGGAAGCTCCCAGGCGGTGCGCTCTTTGGCGGTAGCCTCTTGTAGTTTGAGTCGTTCCGCCTTGATAAGCCCATTGTTTTCGAGGGCTATTTGCTCTATTTCAGTTAGGCTGTAAACGGTTTGTGCTTGTAGGGCAATGGGGCTAAGGAGCACAGCGATAATCACCAGTCCTTTGGCTGAGGGCTTTGCCCATTTGAAGCCATTGTTAAAAGCTAAGTAGAGCAAAGGCAATACAAAGAGGGTGAGGAAGGTCGCCGATACCAACCCTCCGATGACCACAGTGGCTAAGGGGCGTTGTACTTCTGCTCCTGCTCCTTGACTGAGCGCCATAGGTAGGAAACCTAAGCTCGCCACCATAGCCGTCATTAGCACAGGGCGTAAACGCATTTCGGCACCCGTAATCACACGATGCAAAAGGTTGGTCATTCCTTCTTTTTTCAGCTGGTTGAAAGTGCCAATAAGCACTATACCGTTGAGCACTGCTACCCCAAAGAGCGCGATAAAACCAATACCCGCACTAATACTAAAAGGCATTCCCCGAAGAAGCAAGGCAAATACGCCCCCAATGGCACTCATCGGGATAGCGCTAAAGATGAGTAAGGATTGTTTTATAGAATGGAAAGCAAGGTATAACAAGAAAAAAATCAAGAGCAGGGCTACCGGTACGGCAATAAGGAGCCTATCGGTGGCTTTTTGTAGGTTCTCAAACTGACCGCCATAGGTAAAGTAATAGCCCGTAGGGAGCTTTACGCCCTTTAATTTTTGTTCTATATCACTCACCACACTCTGCACATCGCGCCCTTGCACGTTGAAGCCAATGACGATACGGCGCTTGCCTGCTTCACGGCTCACCTGTGCAGGACCTAATTCATATTTGATAGTGGCCAATTGGCTCATCGGTACCTGCCCATTTTCGGTAGCTACCATCATATGCTGTACATCGTCAATTCCGGTACGATGGAGGCTATCGAGGCGTACCACAAGGTCGAACCTTCGTTCGTTCTCGAAGACAACCCCAGCCTTCTTACCAGCAAAGGCGGTACTGAGTACCTCATTGACCTCTTGCACCGAAAGTCCGTAGTTGGCCAAGCGTACCCGATCGTAAGTAACATTGATTTGCGGAAGTCCGCTTACTTTTTCGACCTGTGGGGCGGTAGCACCTTCTGTTTTCTGGATAAGTTGGCTTACTCTTTGGGCGTAGTGGGCGAGGGTATCCATGTTTTCTCCAAAGATTTTTATCGTTACATCCTGTCTGACACCTGTCATCAATTCGTTGAAACGCATTTGTATAGGCTGGCTTTTCTCAAAGAAGACCCCAGGAATATCCTTGAGCCGCTCAATGATGGCATCTCCTAATTCCTCATAGGAGCGACCACTTTTCCATTGGTCTTGGCTCTTGAGTACGATCACAATATCGGAGGCTTCCAGCGGCATAGGGTCGGTAGGTATTTCGGCAGAACCTGTTTTGCCTATCACCATTTTCACCTCGTCGAACTCACGAATCAGGCGAGAGGCCTGCATGGAAGTCTCCAAGCTCTGCTTCAGGGAAGTGCCCGGTGGCAGAATACATTCAAAAACAAAATCGCCTTCTTGTAGTTGTGGAATAAACTCACCTCCCATACGGCTGAAAATGCCTACCGCAAGAACGAACAGTACCACGATACTGCCTATTATCCATCCCCTAAGGCGGATAGAACGGACAAAGAGCGGTTGGTAGTGACGGTAGAGCCAGCTTATCATTCGCTCGGCAAAACTGCGCTTGTCACTTACTGTTTTAGGTAGGAGCAAAGCGCTCATGGCAGGGATATAAGTCAGGGAAAGGATCAGGGCACCCAAAATAGCAAAGACGACGGTTTGTGCCATAGGGCGGAACATCTTGCCCTCTACTCCTACCAAGGTAAGAATGGGAATATACACCATCAGGATGATAATCTCTCCAAAGGCGGCACTACTGCGTATTTTGGAAGCGGAATGGAATACCTCCTCATCCATTTGTGCTTGGGTAAGTCGTTGGTGGTTCTTTCGGATCGCCAAGTGGTGCATCACTGCTTCTACCACGATAACCGATCCATCTACGATAATTCCGAAATCTATCGCTCCCAAGCTCATCAGGTTGGCACTTACTCCAAAAAGGTTCATCATTCCTAAGGCAAAGAGCAAGGAGAGCGGAATGGCCGTGGCAACAATCAGTCCGGCACGCAGGTTCCCTAAGAAAAGTACTAAGATGAAGATGACAATCAGCGCCCCCTCTAAGAGGTTTTTCTCTACCGTATGGATGGCGCGTTGTACCAAGTCCGTGCGGTCTAAGAATGGCTCTATCACTACATCTTCAGGTAGGGATTGCTGTATGGTGGGCAGTTTTTCTTTGATCCGACTGACTACCTCGTGGCTGTTTTCGCCCTTGAGCATCATCACTACCCCACCTACGGCATCTACTTCACCATTATAGGTAAGGGCACCATAGCGGATGGCACTGCCCAAGCGTACCTCGGCTACATGCTTGATAAAGAGGGGAGGGGTGTGCTTGCCTACCGCTATATTGCCTATGTCTTCAAGGGAGCGAGCCATGCCTATTCCTCGGATAAAGTAGGCATTGGGGCGCTTGTCGATATAGGCACCTCCTGTATTTTGGTTGTTCTGCTCCAAAGCAGTGAAAATATCACTGACACTCACCCCCATGGCACGGAGGCGATCGGGGTCTATAACCACCTCATACTGCTTGAGTTCGCCTCCAAAGCTGTTGATTTCGGCTATTCCTTTGGTACCATAGAGTTGGCGAGCCACGATCCAGTCCTGCATGGTGCGGAGGTCTTTGGCGGAATATTTGTTTTTGCTCTGTTCCGTAGGGCGAATGATATACTGATATACCTCCCCCAGTCCGGTACTCACGGGTGAGAGTTCGGGCGAGCCTATGCCTTGAGGGATTTGCTCCTGTGCCTCCTTGAGCTTTTCATTGACTAGCTGGCGGGCAAAGTAGATGTCCATATCCTCGCTAAAGACGGCTGTGATGACCGAGAGGCCAAAGCGGGAAATACTGCGTGTTTCCTCCAGCCCAGGAATATTGGCGATGGCTTGCTCAATAGGAAAAGTAACCAGTTGCTCTACCTCTTGTGAGGCCAAAGTAGGGGTAGAGGTGATGATTTGTACTTGGTTGTTAGTAATATCTGGAACGGCATCAATGGGGAGCCTTGTAGCACTCCATACGCCCCAAAAAATAAGCATAAGGGTCATGAATCCTACAAATAGCTTATTTTTGATGCTAAATAGTATGATTTTGTCTAACATTTCTAATAAGAATTAATGATTAGTTAATGACTAATGATGGGTGAGATGACTAATGAACAATCACTTGAGATGAAGAAAGAAAAGACTATATCTTGGGAGGAGTCCAGATATTCCCATAGTAGTTCGAAGACCATACGGTCAGGGGATAGCTATAGGAGGGAATGGTTGCGGTGGCTTGAGCAATGGTTAAGGCCTCATAAGTAGTGGGCGTGCTGATTACCATTTGGCAGCAAGTGCAAATGCAGAAAGGTGAACAGCTATCCAAATGAAAATGAGAGTGTTCCCCAGTTGGGGCTGTTACAAATTCATAAGAAGCTGAAGACTCCTCACCTTCAAGCATATCCGTACAGGGCAGCCCAGTGAGTGCCAACAGATATAAGCTGAGTATGAAGGTGAAAAATCTCATATTGGGAGCAAAGATAGTAAAACAATGACATATAGCAATCAATCAATGATAATTTTTTTGCTAATTCCCAAATTTGCTAATTACCTAATTAACATACGGGTTTATTCTTTCAAATTCTTCAATACTTATAGGCTCGGTACTGCGGATAAGATAAATATAAGTATCATACCGAAATATCCTTAAGGTTGTTTCTTCATAACAAAAGATGTTGTAAGAAAAATCGTATAAATCGTATTTGCTCTCCAACAAACCTTTGCGTTTAGTAAGTTCATAAACTAATTGATAAATGTAATACACGGTTTCTTGCGAAGACCCAAAAGAGGCTTGTTCGTATATAAAGGTACGACCACCTTGCTCAAATTTTCGCAAGATGTGGTCTTTGCCAAAAGGAAGCCAGTGCTCTTCGCGTTTGCGAAAGAGTACACTAAAGAGGATAATACCGACTATTAATATAAAAACTGCCATACTTTTACAACGTTTAATTTCACGCTGCAAAGGTACGGCAGGTTAGGGGCGAAAAACATTGAAGTAGTTCAATAAGTGCGAGCCACATAAGCAATTTGCCAATGTGTTGATGTGTTAATTTGCCAATGTGATAATGGCGCAAAGATAAAAATAATTAGCCAATTAGCCAATGTGTTATCGACACATTGGCTAATTTATAGGAGGTAGAAAAAATTCTGTTTTCTTTACTAATCAACTATTTAACCAATTGTCTTGCTTCTTCTAAAGTAACGGTTTTGCCTACAGCTCCTGCTTCGTGTAGCTCGCCGAATACTTCTATACGGATAGACTGATTGAGACCGCCTACACGTACAGGTTCAAAACCTGTGTCTTTGATAAGTTGCTCCACCACTGGGTTGATACTTACTTCATCAGTAGCGTAGAAAAGCACCTTGTGAGGGGTTGCAAAGGCATCTGCACTCAGCGACCCTGCCATTAGCGTACCTAAGGCTTTTGCTAAGTGCGCTCCTTGTGGCAAGTGTGAGGCGTTGATTTCACCTGCTGAGGCTTCAGCAGCAATTACTTTTTTAAAACCTCCGTTTTCATCGGGAGCGATAGGGTTAGATACATCTACAATTGCTTTTCCTTTGAGTGCCTCAGCGTGTTCTTTTAAAAACTCGCCTACAAGTGGAAAATAAATAGCGGGGATTACGATGTCGGCTTCTTTTACCGCAGTAGCGATGTCGGCTACTTGTACGTTTTGCCAAGCTTTAGCTACTTCTTTTACTTTGGCGGTATCTCTACCTGCTACTATAAATTTGCGACCTGATTTGTTAAGGTTTTCGGCTACTGCCTTACCAATGTTTCCTAAGCCTATAACGGCAATTTTTTCTGCGTTTTTCATTGTGATAATACGTTTAAAATTCTGGTGCAAAGGTACGGCAATACGGCAGGCGAAAGCAATAAAGTATTTTAAGAAATACCCTTAAAATACTTTAAGGTCGTAGCACGATAGGTAATTATCCATTTCTTAGCAATTCGGCTTTTACGTTGCTAAGCGATACGGGAGTGATTCCTAGAAAAGCAGCAATTTGCGTCTGTGGCAACCGCTGAAGCAGGTGGGGGTAGGCTTGGGTGAAGTAACGATATTTTTCTTGTGCCGAAGCGCTGATACTCAATAGGAAACGTTGTTGAAGCTGGGCATAGGCTTCCTCTATCAGCACGCGGAAGATGCGGTTGAACTTAGGCGAATAGCCATAAAGTTGAAATAAATCCTCTCGTTTTATCTGTAGTACAGTAGTGTTTTCGAGGGCATCGATACTGAACTCTGAAGGTGTTTCTTTATAGAGGCTCATTAGGTTGGATATCCACTCGTTTTCAGGTGCGAAATGTACAATATGCTGGGTACCTTTCTCGTTGATGGTGTACATCCGCAGGCAACCGCTCACTACAAAATTGAGCACGTGGC
The DNA here is from genome assembly GCF_000318275.2 of Capnocytophaga sp. oral taxon 332 str. F0381. NCBI lineage: Bacteria > Pseudomonadati > Bacteroidota > Flavobacteriia > Flavobacteriales > Flavobacteriaceae > Capnocytophaga > Capnocytophaga sp. oral taxon 332. The sequence continues at coordinate 47,402 of NZ_KB291330.1, read as the reverse complement.
ACACATCGCCTTCCTGCAAGATATATTGCTTCTTGCGGTACAAACGTGGCTGAAAAGCCTCAGTTACATAGGCTTTCTCTTGGGCGTTAAGCCGAATAATCTTCTCAAAATGATTGATAATTGGGGTGATATAAGGTTCCATAGTATCGTTTTAAAAGACAAAGGTACAAAATATTCATCATTAGCTCATTATTCCAGTAGCCACAATTCGTCAGTAGCCCCTTAGTCAGAAGATTATCAAGTGCAAAAGTAGTAAATAATCAGCCAACTAACAAATGTACTCATTTGCTCCGCCAATTTCCACCGGCAATTGAATTTAGAAGAAGAAAAATGGGAAATGAATTAGTTAATTTGCCGATTTGCGAATTTGTCTTGTAGGTACGAGCGTCTCGCTCGTACCCTCAGAACATATTGTTTTATATTAATCAGTTTCTTTTTCGTATTTGCCTCCGTGAAAGTAATCGTAAGCACTCACTTCCAATTCCCCCCAATCAGAAATAAGACACCCTTCTTCATCGTATATACTATAAACTTGCTGTATGTTGCCTATGGGGCATTCACCGTCTAAGCCTAATAGCACGCTGTAAAACACATCGTTTAACAACAGGTCAATCACTTCTTCTAATTGTTCTTTTTGAGTACTGCTCAGTGCCATTTCTTTTATTTTGGTATTTACAGCTGAAGGATAGTCTGGTTGTACCTGAAAGCACGACTTTAAAAAATTTAGCTTTTCAATATAAAAATTCTTTGCAAATTCGTCTGAGGTCATAATGTTAATTTGTTAATTAGCTGATATGTCTATTTGTTCGGTTTCTCCCGAAATGTATTTAGCAAAATGTTATTGTAAAGACATAAATCTATTTATAATTAGCTTATATGGGCAAAAGTTTTAAAATGTTATAAAAGAAATATCAGCCAAAAATACCAAGCCATTCCTCTATATTTTCAACCTTATTAAAGTATAACGCTCTTTCTATATCGGTATCATCAGGGGGCATCAGTTCTACATTTATATACACTTGTTCTCGTACTTGGTTGAGGGCAAAAATACCCGAGGCATCGAGTTTTTTCATCGCATATACCATAGCAGCAAGTCGGAGGTTGTATTCCTCGTCCCATTGCTCTTCATCGTTGTAATCCATAAGAGAATCACGCTCCTCAAAAAACTGCTTTACCTGCTGAAAATATTCCTCATAACCAAAAGCGTAATAAGGGCTATCGGCAAATGAGTATTTGTAGTATGGTATTTCCTCTTCGGGGATAGCATTTTCATTTACAAATCGTTCTAAAGCTTCCACCGACCATGCTGCAATACAAGGAGGAAGCGCCTCCCCCGTAGTGAGTAACACACAATAGTAATAATGCTCTCCGTTTTCAAAGAGTTTTAAAAATGCTTTTTTGGCAGCCTCAAAAATAGCTTCGCCTAACGGTTGTAGTTCAGGGGACATTTTGTTTATTAAAAAAAATCTTCTACTTCTTCTATTAAATCATCTAATTCACTTTTGAAAATCTCTTTATAGCGCTCCTCACTCTGTATCATTTGGAGCAGGCTTCTCAGTTGTACTTCGTCATCAAGTTCATAAGTGTAAGCAAGAAAATAGATTTCTCTAAGTACTTTTTCATCTAAATAATAATCTCTAAAAGGGAAGGTTGATATCTTTGTAACTACAATGTATTTTAATGTATTTTCTCTGTCTAATAGAAAGAACAAATTATCAGTTACTTTTTTAACATCCAGATTAAATATTGTACTTTGTGTGGTATAGCTAAAAATAAGCATATCATCACATAAATACTGACGAATATTGTCAATCTCCTTTCCTTCAAAGCTAAAATCTCCTCTTTTTATCTTAGAAATGGGTAGATTCTCATCTATTTCAGTATAGAAAGGTGGTATGGGAAGAGATAAAGAACCTATATTATGCAATAACTGTATTTTTAGATAGCATAATTGTTGTTCGCTGTCAAAAGCAAAGACATCTTGAAATGCTTCCACATAGTTGGTAGCTTTTCCCCATTCCAAAATGATATTTCTGTATATAATCTTATTGGTTATCATACTATCTTTAATAGTTTCTCAAAGCCATTTCTCAATATACCCCTTCCGCATTTTGATAACCTTTTAAGTATTTTATCATCAGTACTTTCCATACGATATAAGCTATTATTTTGTCGCAAAAATACACTTTTTTTGCGACAAAACAAGTTTATTTTATCGGTATAATTATCCCTACTGAAAGGCGAAATTTTCCCGTCTCAAAAGGATAGTTATCATTTGTATTGCCCCAAGGGAAAGCGTAACCTGCTTTTATGTAAAGAAAGAGAATTTGTATGCCTGCTTCAGGGGCGAAGTAGTAAGGCGAAAAATTCAGCTGTGGGCGCAATAGCAAGACAGGAATATCAACAAAGCCTCCACGCTCATTATCGGCTCTTATCCACGCCGAGAGTTGTGCTTCGCCTATAGCGATAAGCTGTTTGTTCTCACTGCGGAAGTTTCCCGCAATCCCTGCCAGTAACGCTACATTATCGCTGTCGTAATAGTTGTAATGCAACCCCAACTGCCCATAAGTAGACCCTTGTTTGAGGTAACTAGCATCTATTACGTATAGAAGTTCTTTAGAAGTTTGGGCTACAGCAGGAAGTGTAGCCCCTATCAATAGAAATAAAAAAAGTTTTCTCATTAAGCTGTTATTTTTTTAGCATCAGCATATTCACTTCTTGTATAAAAAAGTCTATATTTTGATGAAGCGAATGTATTACCGACTGCATTTGGTCGAACATCTCAGCACGGGTATGCAAATCGCCTGCATAATAGATACCCCCATCGCTGAAAAGCACTGCTTTTAGAGCCTCTTCTTTGTCGTTATCAAAAAGATTCTTCACCCACCTTTGCTGCATATGCTGCAAAATAGAACCTTCTCCTGAATTGGTAAAGCGGTGTTCGTTAATCATATACCACACAAAAGGAGGAAACTCACCATTGTTCTTTTCAGTCATAAACGAGCGCAACAAGTTGCGCGGGTGTTTTAGCATTACCTTTTTTCCTTTCGGATTAAGGGTAAGGAAACTCAGTCCAGCCCCCAGCACTCCTCCTCCTGCGGCAATAGCTTTATCCCAACCATCGTCTGCTATATAAGCTCCTGCTACCGAAACGGCAGCTCCTATAAGAATAGAAGCAACTGTAAGCCTGCTGATATTTTTATCGTTGAGGTTGCTAATAGTAGTCGCTATTTGGTCTATCCGTTCTTCTTCGCAATCCAACTCTGCAGTTACAGCATTCATTTGCGAGAAAATAGCCGTAATCTTGCTGTGGATTTCCAATTGCAGCGTGTTGCGCTTTTGTTGCGCTTCGTTAGAGGGGGCATCGTCTAAGGCCATCAGTGCCAATAAAGGTTTGTCTATATGCGAAGCGTAGGCAATAAGAATGTTTCTGTCAGATAATTTTCCGTTAAAAAGCTTTTTATTCAATGCAAATTCTTCAGCATCTATTTCTATAGGAGCTTCTTTATCCGAAGTTATGGTATATGCTGGAGGAACACAATAATCCTCAGGAACTATAATTTTCTTAGGAGAAGCACAGCCCACACAAAGCAGCAGGAAAAACAAACAAAAGAGTTTAAAGCTGTTTTTCATAACTATCTAATACTTTTTTACTTTAATATTTTAAGGAAGATTTAGTTTTTTAAGTTCGCCTGTGGGCGTTAAGAACATCACCTCTTTGTTTTTGTTTCTTTCAGGGCGATTTACACTCATTTTCATCTCGTAAACAATTTGTATAACAGGCTCGGTGATAATAGGGTTCAGTACTACATCAAAATCTTTATCAGCAATAGGCTGGTAGTACTGCGTTACCGATTTGTTAGCTTGCAGTATATTGCCTGCGCGTTTGCCTTGCAGCGAAGCACTGTTGTAGGCTTCGTAGCTTTTGTATTGCTGTGAGGGTGAAGTCTGTACAAAACCATCAATTACTTTCTTTTCAGCAGTAGCAAAGCTTTCGCCAAGGGTCGTTTCATAGAGTTTTTGCTTGTCCGCAAAAGCAGCTTTCACTTTGCTCATCAGCTCTTTTTTTACCGACTCGAGGTTGCTGGCGTAGTAATCCATTCGCACAAGGTCGTAAATCTCACTGTTAGAGAGTAAGATGATAAGTTCATTTAGCTGAGAAGCCTCTTTTATTCTGATATGGAGGTTTTGCTTCAGTTCAAAGCCCACCGGCAGTTCGTTGTAAGTACGCTTGCTGAACACTTTTTTCTCAGTTTCGTATTCGTACATAGGCACAAACGAAATCATATCTACAAAAAATTCAAAGTTTTTAGCCTTAAGAGCAGACAAGGCAGACGAAAGACGCTGAACCATCAGTTGCGTAGCTTCTTCAGCCGTTTTGCCTACTTGCACTATACTAAAAATAGCTACAAAGGCATCAGCTTTTACATTCGCCAAGCCTTTAGCCGTTACCACCATTTCGTAATTGAGCGGAAAATCAAGAGTCGTATCATCGCTATTCCAGCTATTGCGGCTTCTGTCTTTATAATTTACATTGCCAGAGGCTTGCCCAAAAGCAAAGGAAGAGCATATTATGGCAGCAGTCAAAAATAAATCTTTCATATCGTTTTCTGTTTTTATATGATTGTCCTATCAAACTTAATATACTTCTGTGTTGAAGTATACCTTGTATTCCCTGCCGTTTTCTTCTATCAGCGCATAGCCATCAAGTTCGTTATCTACTTCGTTACAAGAATCTTTGTCTAACTTGGTAGTAAGTATAGTGTTAGTATATTGCACAAGGTTAGCAATCCTGATGTTGTGAGGATACACTATTTCCTTCACACGGGCACTGCCAAAAGCTTCGTTAAAGGTGAGCTGTACTTGGCAAGGAAAGTATTGGTTGTATTTGCTGTAAATTAGAGCTTTCGTTACACGCAATCGTGGGTGCGTACTTTCAGGCATACGCACTCTTATAGTGCCCTCATATCGCTCCGATTCGGTGTCTACATTCAACAGCCTTACCCAAAATTCATACTCTCCAGCAGGTACTTCATCGTTAATTTTATAGGTTACACTTCTATCCCTATCAGCACGCACTTTATCTACAAAAACACGCTTCATGGACTTTTCTAATACCAACATATTCGGTAGACTTTCGTGCATAAAGTCAAAGTTCAAATTCCTGCCATAAACGGTTATCTCTTGTCCCTTATCTACTACGTTTCGCGAGATAGAGGTAATCACAGGCTTGTTAGCAACAAGCACCTCTATAGGTTCTTGCTTGTGATTTACAAAAGGAAATACGTATTCGCGCCCGTTTACTTTTATCACAAAGTAAAAATCACGCCCACTTTCTATGGGAGTACTAGGCAGGTTAGGCATTTCCAAATACTCTACGTTGTATTTTCGTATAAAAGGATAATCTACACCATTTTTGCGCAAGAAGAGTTCGTATTGGCGCATATCTTTGCCGTATAGGTATACTTGAAAGTCTTCTTTAGGGAATACCAATGTTTTATAAGCTTTCCCACCAGAATACGATTGTACCCCCGCAAAGTAAGGCAACCCATTGTTGAGTAACACAGAAGGTTTTTCATTAGGAGTTTTGCCGTCATAGCTTACGTTTAGATAATAGGTACAGCTGTAGTAGGTACTGGGAACTTCAGCGGTGATTTTATTGCTTGCCTTGTCTATGCTCACCACTCGCAGAGGGTAATTCAGTTGCGGGTTGATCACAGAGGTAATAGTAAGGCTTATATCCTCTTTTTTGCTCGGCAAGTAGTTCGTTTTTATGATTATCTCGTCTGCCTTTGCGCCGTTGTTGTCGATTACATTCACTTGCGAAATCGCTATATAACGAGGTAGTAGCTTGCGTACCACCACTATAAAGTCCCGCTTGTTGCCTTCAGTGTCAGTAACGGTATAGCGCACAGGCTGCGAGAAATCCACTATGCTATCATCGGCAGGGTGTACCGTAGCGCGCTTGTCTTTCAAACGGATAATAGTACGTAGCCGCTTGATGTCGTATTCGTCGTCTATTTCAAAGGTATAAGTTGTAATCCCCCCTGCAGTAGCTTTTGTACCAGTAAAATAATGACGGTCGTCTTCGGTTCTAAGTGAAAAGTGCTCCACTTCGGTAGAAGTATCAATCTTTACGGTAGCGTAATATTCCTTTTTGCTGCCATCTTCAGCCGTAACCGTATACGTTACAGGCGGATGCATAAAATTCACCTCTTGTAATGAATACGGACTTACATCTGCCTTTGGCGACACTTCTACCATAGGTTTGAGTCCCGTCCAATACTTTTCAGCATTTACAGGCACTACTACTGTAATGTTCGTACCGCTAATAGTACCAGCAATCTCACCATACTGACCAAAGTGTATTTTAAAGCTAAGAATATCTTTCTCGCTGCTCAGTTGCGTAGTCCCCGATTGTGTAGTGGGGGTAGTAGTTCCCGTTTGTGTAGTAGAGGTAACTTGTCCCGTTTGTGTAGTAGGCGATGAGGTATTAGCAGGCGTAGGCGCTGGCGTTTCCTCTTTGTTACAAGCGATAAAGATTACAAATATCGCCAATAAGATAGTTAAAAGTTTCTTTGTCATATTTTTATTTTCATTTATCTTGGATTGTGAATTACTTTAGCCCCTTGCTCCCCTCTTCCTGCATTAGTCGTGTCCACATATTAGGACCAAAAACCAAATCTTCATCTAAAACCCTAATCAAAGGTTTTTCTTTAAATTTCAAAACGTAATCCCACATCGTCATTTTTTTCTCAGGGGTCTCGTTTTCAGCTGTTGTTACTTTATTTTCAACAGCTTCTTCTTTTTTTTCAACAAGTGTGTCCATAATCATTGAGTATTTTTTCATTCTTACTGCAAAGATACAAAATAATTGCCATAATACAAAAAAATAAGGTGTCCGAAAAGTTTTAAAAGTATGATTGCGCCACACACTTTGTCAAACTTTCAAAGTTTGACAAAGTTAATTGCTCCGATAATCAATGCGCCACACACTTTGGCAAACTTTCAGAGTTTGCCAAAGTTAATTGCTCTGATAATCAATCGTTTTCAATCATATTGTAGGACAATTCGCCCTCACAAAAAAACTTTTCGGACACCCGTTGCGTACTATTATAGTACTTTTAATTTTTTATATTGCTTGTTATTTCACACCGTGCATCATCTGTTGTAGCTTCTTGTTTAGCAAGATCATTACCAATCCACAAAGAATTACAAATGCCGAAATAGCAGTAAAGATAACACTTGCACCTAATTTTTCTACATATGAAGCAATGAAACCTCCTGCTGCATTAGCAAAAAATGCCGCTGTCATCCACACACCCATTAGCAAGCCTGCCAATTTTGGTGGTGAAAGTTTCGTAACAATAGAAAGCCCCACGGGCGATAGGCATAGCTCACCTATAGTGTGTATTAAGTAAGTGAGTACCAGCCACGCAAGACTTGCTTTTACGGCTACATCAGTAGGGTCATTGCCTATAGAGCCTCCGCGTTCGTATACAGCTCCCAGCATAAAGAAGAACCCTACCCCCAAAAGAATCATACCCATACCCATCTTGAAAGGTGTAGTGAGCGTTTGCCCAAACTTACTGCTCCAGATACTTGAAAACACTGGTGCTAATAACACTATAAACAGCGGATTCACCGATTGGAACCAAGCTGTAGGAATTTCATACCCCAATACATTCCTATTGATATAGTTATCAGTGTATAACGTAAGTGAAGACCCCGCTTGTTCAAAGCCTGCAAAAAAGAATATCGCAAAGAAGAAATACACAAAAATTACCACAATACGTTCTTTTTCTTCTTTAGTAAGTGGTCTGTGAGCTTCAGCTTCCGATACATTAGCTGTTTTCTTTCCTCCTTTAGGGTGCAAACCTAAGTCGCCTAAATATTTTTGAGCAAATAGAATAAATATCACTTCACTCACAAGCATTCCCACAGCTGCTGCCGCAAATCCGTATTTATAACCATACGATATTATCACCTCGCCCGTTTCGGGATTAGTAACGTTGCTCGCAAAGATGTTATCAGTAAGCAACCCTGTAAGTAGCGGTGCCAAGAAAGCCCCAAGGTTGATACCCATATAGAAGATAGAAAATGCCGAATCTAAACGCTTGTCACCTGGCTCGTAAAGTCCACCTACAAGTGCCGAAATATTAGGTTTGAAGAACCCATTACCAATAATCAGCAGGAACAGACCTAAGTAAAGCCCAAAATGAGAATGTATCGCAAAGAGCGCAGCCTCTCCCAAGAACATTATAAAGCCCCCTAACAATACCGATTTTCGCTGACCTAAGAAATTATCAGCTATCCATCCACCTATCAGTGGCGTAAAATAAGTAAGACCTGTGGCAAATCCATAAATAAGTGAGGCAAACTGAGGGTCAAAAGCCAAACCACCCTCCAGCCACGTCTTGGTAAGGTATAACATTAGGATACCACGCATACCGTAGTAACTAAAACGCTCCCACATCCCAGTCAAAAAGACTAAATAAAGCCCTTTGGGATGCTTCTTTTTCTCATTTGTTACATTTTCCATCGTTTATAAATCTATTTTAATTAATTTTATTTGTTAATCATATTCCCAAATTTCCCAATTTGCTAATTTCCCAATTTTCTAATTTTCTAATTTCCAAATTACCTCATCGCCTCTTCCCAAAAGCGTGTCATTTGCTGGTATAGCAGCCAGCGCGTATTGCCCGTATAATCGTAAATGCCGTGATTTTTGTCAGGGTAGATACGCCAGTCAAATGTTTTTTGTTCTCCAATAAGCGTGTTTATCAGTACCATAGCATTTTGCACGTGTACATTATCATCAGCACTGCCGTGTATCAGTAAGTATTTACCCTTAAGTTTGGCAGCGTGCGTAATAGGCGAATTGTCGTCATAACCTGCCGCATTTTCTTGTGGTGTACGCATAAAACGCTCTGTATAGATAGTATCGTAAAAACGCCAATTGGTAACAGGAGCTACCGCTACGGCAGCCTTAAATATATCGCCGTGCTGGAATAAGCAGTTAGACGACATAAAGCCCCCAAAGCTCCAGCCCCAAATACCTATGCGCGAAGCATCTACATAAGGATAGCCCCCTACAATTTTAGCCGCTTCCGCTTGGTCTTCCACCTCGTATTTGCCTAATTGTTGGTAAGTGCATTTCTTGAAGTCAGCTCCTTTGAAGCCCGTACCGCGCCCATCTACGCACACCACTATATAACCGCGTTGGGTGAGCATACTATGCCAAAAATCATCATTTCCCCACCATTTGTTAGCCACCTGTTGCGACCCTGGTCCCGAATATTGGTAAAACAACACAGGGTAGCGCTTGTTAGCATCAAAGTCTACCGGCTTTATCATATAAGCATTCAGGGTAGCCTTGCTTGTTTTTAGTTCAAAAAACTCCTTTTTGGGGAGGTTGTATGCTTTTAGCCGTTCCGCATAAGCCTTATTGTCAATGATGTTATGTTGCACTTGCGCCGTTTTGCTATCTCTCAGCACGTATTGTGGTGGCGTTTGTGCATCCGAAAAACTATGGATATACCACTTATAATCGCTGCTAAAAGTAGCCCCATTAGTACCTGCTGCTGCCGACAAGGCTCTTTTGCCCTTGCCGTTTAGCCCTGTTGCATAAACGCCTCTGTTTATAGAACCGTTTTCGGTAGATTGATAGTATAATTCCTTGCTGGTAGTGTCATAACCATAGAAGGCTGTTACCTCCCACGACCCTTTGGTAAGCTGGGTTAGCAATTTGCCTTCAGAGTTGTAATGGTACAAATGCCTATAACCATCGCGTTCCGATAATCTTATAAATCCCCCGTCTTCCAAAAATGTTATAGGAGTATCTTCTATTTCCACATAAGTCTTGCTTTTTTCCTGCAACAGCAGGGTGGTACTTCCAGTAGTCCCTATTCGTAGCAGCTGCCAGTCATTTTGGTGCCTGTTGAGTGTCTGCACTACAAAATTCCCTTTTTTATCGGCTTGCAAACGCGGAATGTAATAAGCCGATATGGGCGATACAAGCGTTTTACCACTTGCCACATCGTATAAATGCAAGCTCACTACCGAATTAGCCTCTCCTGCCTTAGGATATTTAAATCGATCTTGCGTAGGATATAACCCATCGCCATATATATCCATAGAAAATTCAGGCACTTGTTGTTCGTCTGAGCGCACAAAAGCCAATGTACTACCATCAGCACTCCATTCAAAGAGGCGCACCACCCCAAATTCCTCTTCGTATACCCAGTCGGCAGTACCATTGATGATTTTGTTTTTAGCACCATCAAAAGTAATTTGTCGTTCCTCTTTAGTAGCGATGTTGTAGTAATAAAGGTTGTTACCACGAGCGTAAGCCAGCAGTTTCCCGTCAGGTGAAAAGTGAGGCTCGCCAATCTTTTTGTTGCTGATGCGCTGTAGTGTTTTGTTCTTGAGGTGGTATAAGTAATAATCGGCTACAAATGAATGTCGGTAAATGTACTCGCTGTTGGTAGCAATCAGCAGAGTAGTTTCATCAGGTGAGAAGCTATAGTCGTCTATGCGTTGTATTTCTTGGTTCGCAGCATAAAGCCTACCCACTTTTTTAAGAGAGGCAAAATCGTATAAGTTGATTTCTTGTAGATTATTTTGATTGTATTCCAAAATAGTATATTCAGCACTATGGTTCAGTGCCTTAAGGCTGCGAAGGCGTTCAGGATAAAAAGTCCCCTCCTTCCATATATTTTCTAAAGTAATTTGTTGCGCTTGTTGCGCCTGCAAGTAAAACCCACAAAGAGTGAGTACAATAAATAGAAACCGCATAAAATACAAGTAATTTAGCTACAATAATTGCATATAGTGCGCAATATTATGAAATATTTTTAATATAATCGTAATAAAATCCGATTTATTTTCTTTGATTTTTCTTAATACATTGATTATCAGCAAGAAATAGTCATTAATACAAAGCCATTAGCTTGCACCACACACTTTGGCAAACTTTCAGAGTTTGACAAAGTTAATTGCTCTGATAATCAATCACATTGTAGGGGCGATTGGCAAATAGCCCTCACAGAACAAAACTTTTTGCTCCCCCCTCTGAGCCGCACAAACATAAAAAAAAGAGGCTGCCCGAAAGGTTTTGTTTCTGGCAGCCTCTTTTCATTAGCCATTCTTAATTGTTTAGATTGAGGTATATACTAAAGAGTAAAATCAAAAGTAAATGTCTTACTTTGGCAGTTTAGTTGGCAACCATAGTATTTATTCACTTCTTTGCCATCAACAAAAAGATGCGCATCGTAAATACCCAAAGTCAAGCCTTTCACTACCTTGCTTTCACCCGCATTTAGTTGGTATTCCTTGCCGTTCATTTTCACTACACAAGCTTTGCCTGTATTGTTTTTCAAGGTAATTTCACCACGTTCAGCTACTGTAAATTTTACTGTAAATTTAGCACCATCTTTAGTTTTTATAGTGCCTTTTGCTTCGCTGCCACAAGGCATCTTTGCCACGTATGCAAAGTCAGTATTATCTTTAAGCACAAAGGTAGCTACTCCTTTTTCGTTAGTATAACGTGTTTGCTCGTCTACTGTAATTGTAGCATCTTTCACAGGTTTGTTTTCGCTGTCTACCGCTGTAAATGATACCTGTACTTTGGTAGCCAAGGCAATAGTACCTTCTTTAGGTTTGCCGTCCAAGGTCAAAGTAATTTCTTGTACAAAAGGTTCTTCAGCAGTTACCACAAAAAAGTAGTAATCAGGAATATTTTGGTCACGTTTAAAGGTAAAAGTAACCATACCTTGCGCATCAGTAGTGCCTATGAGCGATACACTACCCTCAAAAGCAGGATTTTGTCCCTGCCAGTTGGCTATTTCAGTTTTAACTCCTTGGAAAGCCAAGTCTCCAGCAATGCCATATACTTTCCTGTCTGCCAAAGGCTTACCTCCTTCGGTAACCTTTATTTTTACCACTTGTTGGGCAGGCTGAGCAGGTTGGGTAGTGCCTGTTTGTGTGGTACCTGTTTGGGTAGTAGGCGTTTGTGTAGTCGTACCCGATTGTGTAGTGCCTGTTTGCGTAGTACCTGTTTGGGTAGTAGGCGTTTGCGTAGTCGTACCCGATTGTGTAGTGCCTGTTTGGGTAGTACCCGTTTGTGTAGTAGGCGTCTGGGTCGTAGTGCCCGTATTAGGCTTTTCAGGGGTAGGGGTGTCGTCTTTAGAACATCCCAATACAAAAAGAACGGTTAGGCACATTAGTGCCAAAATAGAATAAAAACTTTTCATTGTATGAATAATAATTGATTAATTTTCAGTTTTATAGCGTTAGTCGTAGTCTTTTTGTTTTTACACTACAAAAGTAATACATTTTTTAATACCCACCAAGAAAAATCTTAACTTTTTTTATAATTTCTTTAGCAGGCTTTAATTTTTTGTGTGTTGGTATAGATAAACTACAAAAAAACTTTGGCAAAGTTCATAGTATTGCGCTATGAGCTTTGCCAAAGTTTTAGTCCTTACTCGTTAAAAAACACCACAATCCAGCGACTAACGACTAAATGCTAACTACTAATTAAATAACTTCGTTTAGGTATGATTTAAGCATCCATACGTTCTTTTCTTGTTCCACAACAAAATCACTGATAAGTGTATTAGTACCCTCATCGTTTATTTCGTCAGAGAAAGTAAGGAGTTCCCTTTCCAAAGGTAGTAAAGCACTAATAGTGTCAATTACCAAGCGTACTGTTTTCTCATCGTCAAAGATGTTTTCACCTACAGGTACAGTAGCGTGCTGTACATAGCTGCTTAGGGTATGGAAAGGCACGCCTCCAAGTGTAAGGATACGTTCTGCAATTTGGTCTACTTGTTCTTGAGCAGCTGTGTAAAGCTCTTCAAACTTTACGTGTAGTTCAAAAAAGCGTTTCCCTTTGATGTTCCAATGTACTCCACGAAGGTTTTGGTAATACGTTTGGTAGTTCGCCAACAAAATGTTTAGCAATTCCACTTCTTTTTCTACTTTGGCTTTGTCAAGCCCTAAGGTATTTAAACTCATAATTATGTTTTATTTTTTAGTTTTACGCTGCAAAGATAATAAGTTTTTTAGATAATAAAATTAAAAACTAATAGATTTTTTTGATTTTAATATAATGATTTGATTAATAGCTCAATTTTAGTCTTTAGTAGTTAAAATGTATGGTGAAGTCTGTTTATACTAGTCATTCGATTAGCCTCACATACTCGGCTACTTTCCTTCGATTATCCTTCGCTCAACCTTCGCTCAACCTTCGCTCGCATTCTTGCCTGCTTTTGTTGGCTGAAGGCTTAGTGAAGAGGTTAATGGTGAATGATAAATTGCCAATTACCATTATTTTACTACCTTTGCGCTCTAAAAAACGTTACGGCTATGAAAAAACGTCTCTTCTTACTCGATGCTTATGCCCTTATCTTTAGGGGCTACTATGCTTTTATCAAGAACCCTCGTATCAATTCCAAAGGACTGAACACTTCTGCTATTTTGGGTTTTATGAATTCTCTTTTTGATGTAATGAAAAAAGAGCGACCTCATCATTTAGCAGTGGCTTTTGACAAGGGGGGAAGTGTAGCTCGTACAGAACTCTTTACCGACTATAAGGCTAACCGCGAAGAAACCCCTGAGGCTATCCGTATAGCTATCCCTTACATACATCAAATTCTCAACGCTCTGCATATCCCTATTATAGAAAAAGAGGGCTACGAGGCGGATGATATTATCGGTACACTTGCCAAACAGGCTGAAAAACAAGATTTTGAAGTCTATATGGTTACCCCCGATAAGGATTATGCCCAGCTGGTGAGCGACAATATCTTTATGTATCGCCCTGCCCGCAATGGCAATGAGGTAGAAATATGGGGGGTGAAAGAAGTACAAGAGAAATTTGAAGTGCAAAACCCCTTGCAGGTGATTGATTTTCTCGGTATGATGGGCGATGCGGTCGATAATATTCCTGGGCTTCCTGGGGTGGGCGAAAAAACCGCTAAAAAACTCCTTGCCGACTTTGGCTCTTTGGAAAATCTTCTTGCCAATACCGACCAACTGAAGGGTAAGCTACGCGAAAATATAGAAAACAACAAAGAAAAGGGTATCCTTTCCAAGCAGCTGGCTACTATTATGCTCGATGTGCCCGTAACTTTTGATGCTGAAGATTGTAAGGTCTCTACTCCTGATTTTGAAGCGGTAGGAAAACTTTTTGACGAACTGGAATTTCGTCAGTTATTAGTCAATTTTCAGAAAGTGTACCAACCAGAAGTGGTAGCGCAACCCAATCAGAAAGCCACTGCTATGACTGCAATGCAGTTAGACCTTTTTGCTGAACCACAAATGGCAGCAGTAGAGAGAAAAACCGCTGCCAATACAGAACACTTGTATCAGTTGGTCGATACGCCTATGGCTTGTCAGTTGCTTTTGCAGAGCTTGTTGCAGCAAAAAGAGGTGTGTTTTGATACCGAAACTACTGCTATTGATGCTCTTGAGGCTGAATTGGTAGGTATTTCGTTTTGTTGGTCGGCTCATAAGGCTTATTATGTGCCTTTTCCTGCCGAAAAAGAGGCGGCTACTGCCTTGCTAAACGTTTTTCGCCCGTTTTTTGAACATAAAGATATCGCTAAGGTAGGTCAGAATTTGAAATATGACTTGAAGGTACTGCAAAATTATGGTCTTGAGGTACAGGGGGCTTTGTTTGATACGATGATAGCACACTACCTTATCAACCCCGATATGCGCCATAATATGGATTTGCTGTCCGAGACTTATTTGGGGTATACACCCATTGCTATTGAACGCTTGATTGGCAAGGGGAAATCGCAGCGCTCAATGCGTACTGTCCCTTTGAATGAGGTGAAAGAATACGCTGCCGAAGATGCCGATGTAACTTGGCAGCTGAAAGATATTTTTAAGGCTGAACTGCCTAAAGTGAACGCTCAGAAAATATATAACGACTTGGAAATGCCTTTGCTGAAGGTGCTTGCAGCTATGGAACGCGAGGGGGTAAATCTAGACGTGCCTTATCTGAAAGAATACGCCAAAACCTTAGATGCCGAAAGTGCCCAATTGGAAACTGCCATAGCCGAGCAAGCGGGAGAAGCCTTCAACTTAGGGTCGCCTAAGCAATTAGGTGATATTCTTTTTGAAAAGCTGAAAATAGATAGCAAACCGAAGAAGACCAAAACGGGGCAGTATGCTACTTCCGAAGAGGTGTTGGCGCCTTTTGCTGCTAAGCACAAAATAGTAGCCGATATATTAGAATGGCGACAAGTGCAGAAGCTAAAATCTACCTATGTAGATGCCTTGCCTTTGGAGGTGAACCCTCGCACAGGGCGGGTGCATACTACTTATATGCAGACGGTGGCTGCTACCGGTAGGCTTAGTAGCAACAATCCCAACTTGCAAAATATTCCTATTCGTACGCCTCGCGGTCAGCAGGTGCGCAAAGCGTTTATTGCCCGTAATGAAGATTATGTACTCCTTTCAGCCGACTATTCGCAAATTGAATTGCGCATTATTGCAGCTTTGAGCGAAGAGCATAATATGATTGAATCGTTCTTGCACGGCGAGGATATTCACAGAGCAACAGCCGCAAAAGTGTTTGGCGTGCCTTTAGAAGCGGTAACGCGAGAGCAGCGCAGCCACGCCAAAACGGTGAATTTTGGGATTATCTACGGAGTGTCGGCTTTTGGGCTTTCGGCTCAAACCGACCTGAGCAGGTCGGAAAGCAAGGAGCTGATAGATACGTACTACGCTACCTACCCCAATTTGCGCAATTATATCAATAAACAGATACGTTTTGCTCAAGAACACGGCTATGTAGAGACGGTATTGGGCAGACGCCGTTATTTACCCGATATTCACTCGCGCAATCAAGTGGTGCGCGGGGCGGCTGAGCGCAATGCGGTGAATGCACCTATACAAGGGTCGGCAGCCGATATTATTAAAATTGCTATGATTCGCATTTATGAGCAACTGCAAGCGCAGCAATTGCAAACGCGTATGCTGCTACAAGTGCACGATGAGTTGGTGTTTGATGTTCCTAAAAATGAATTAGAAGTGGTAAAACCGCTTGTAAAAGAAGCTATGGAAAATGCCTTTAAACTTTCGGTGCCATTAGTTGCCGATTTAGGTATAGGCAACAACTGGCTCGATGCGCATTAAAAAAATGTAATATGTCTAAAAAGAATCAATCAAACCGATTAACAACCCAACATACAGCATCAAAAGGAGTAGTAGGTATATTTGGTGCTGAATCGAAATGGCACGATATAGCCGTAAGTGAGGTTTCTCAACTTGTAATGGAACAGCTTCAAAAAGATTTTCCATTACTCTCTTTTCGATATAGAACAAGTGTAAAAAAGGAAGAAATAAATGCGGCTTTAAGAAAAATAGATGCGGCTTTAGGACAAACACTCTTTTTGCCTAATGCTAGTATTATTCCCGATGGGGGCTTGATAGAAGTGAAAGATGATAAAGGTAATTGGAGAATAATCTTAATATCGGAAGCTAAACATCAGGGTAAGGATATAGAGAATATTAGGGCAGGAAAATTGGTAGGAGTGAATGATGACCAAGACTTAATGCGTGCGGGGAATGCTATAGAAAGAGCTCATAAGAATATAGCCGAAATGGCTAATTTGATGTT
This sequence comes from Capnocytophaga sp. oral taxon 332 str. F0381, assembly GCF_000318275.2. Classification (NCBI taxonomy): domain Bacteria; kingdom Pseudomonadati; phylum Bacteroidota; class Flavobacteriia; order Flavobacteriales; family Flavobacteriaceae; genus Capnocytophaga; species Capnocytophaga sp. oral taxon 332. The sequence continues at coordinate 30,766 of NZ_KB291330.1, read as the reverse complement.
AGCAGAGTCTCATTTTCCGTATGTATTGTTTTTAGAAGGTTCTAATTTCTTGACTGAAACTATTGAAGTAATACGCACTGATGGAAGAGTGGTAACACTTGAATATAATTCGGCTAAACTCAATAGATTGGATAAACTTACAGCAGCTAATTACGGAATGCCCATCAACACTAATTTATGTGAAAATAAATTTGTAAAACACAAAGATAAGTTGATTATGTTACAAGCAGCATCAATATATACACAAGGGAATGGTGAAAAATGGAATCCCCAAGCAATGTTTGATGTGATGCTTGAGGTCTCTAAAACTTCTTTGAAAGTATTAGGAAGTGAATTGTTTGCTCAATTAACTCAAAAATAAAATGGCACGAAAAGCGACAAATATCTTGTTACAAAAAGCTAAGAAATCTAAAAATGACGAGTTTTATACCCAACTTTCGGATATTGAAAAAGAGTTGCAATATTACAAGAGTCATTTTCAGGATAAGGTAGTGTTTTGTAATTGCGATGACCCATATACAAGTAACTTTTTTAAGTATTTTGTTTCAAACTTTAAGGAATTAGGGCTTAAAAAAGTTATAGCGGCTTGTTATAAGGAACAAACACTTGATTTGTTTCAGCCTAAAGAAAAAGAAAGGGGTTTTTTTGCTGAATATAGCGGAGATGAAATAGAGGTGAAACAGTTTAAAGGAGATGGTGATTTTCGTAGCAAAGAAAGTATTACATTACTTGAAAAAGCTGATATAGTAGTAACCAATCCTCCGTTTTCGTTATTTCGCGAATATGTAGCACAATTAGTAGCTTATAACAAGAACTTTTTGATTATAGGTAATATCAATGCGATTACTTATAAAGAAATTTTTAAGTTGATACAAGAGAATAAAGTGTGGCTGGGCGTACATTTTGGCAGAGGAATTTCAGGTTTTATAGTGCCTGAATACTATGAACTTTATGGTACAGAAACCCAAATAGACGCTTTTGGTAACCGAATTATATCTCCTAATAATTGCTTATGGCTTACAAATTTGGATAATTTTAAACGACACGAAGATTTAGTACTTACTAAAAACTATTTTGGCAATGAAAGCAATTATCCACAATACGACAATTATAATGGTATTCATATTGATAGAACGGAAAATATACCATTAGATTATACGGGGGATATGGGAGTGCCGATAACTTTTCTGCATAAATTCAATCCTAATCAGTTTGAAATTGTGAAGTTTAGAAAAGGAGATAATGAAAAAGATTTATCAGTAAATGGTAAAAGCCCTTATTTTAGAATATTAGTAAAGAATAAACGTCTTTCTTTTGTTAATTGTTAATTATCAATTTTATTTATGTACAAAACCTTTCCTAAAAAACGCTATCAAAAAACTTTGAGTATTTTAAAAGAATATGCTCCTCAGGGGAGTACGATTCTAGATGTAGGGGTGAAAAATCCTTTTACAGAGGTTATGCTCAAAGAGGGCTATAAGGTGCTGAATACTTCGGGGCAGGATTTAGACTTTCAAGCCGATACGCTACAGGCTTTTGAAGCCGACTTTACGGTTGCCTTAGAGATATTAGAACATTTGGTGAATCCGTTGGCGGTGTTGCAACATATCCCTACTAAAAAAGTGCTTATCACAGTGCCTTTGCGCTTGTGGTTTGCTAAGGCTTATCGCAATACTTCCGACCCTCGCGACTGTCATTACCACGAGTTTGAAGATTGGCAACTGGATATGCTCCTAGAAAAAGCAGGCTTCCGCATTATTTATCGCGAAAAATGGACGCACCCCGTAGGTAAAATAGGCTTCCGACCTTTGTTGCGTTATTTTACTAACAGATATTACGCTGTAGTGGCTGAAAAACTAAAATAATCACATCTATATAAATATAAAAAAATGACAAAAAAACTAACAATTGTAAGTATTATCCCGCTACTGATATTTGTAGCTATTTTCTTGAGTAGTGGTTTGTATTTTGATAACTTTTACTCGCTACCTGCTCCTATTATTGCACTTTTTGCAGTGGTGATAGCGCTTCTTATTTACAAAGCGCCTATGAATGAGAAAATAGCGCTTTTCTTTAAAGGTGCTGGCGATAGCAATGTGTTGCAGATGTGTGTTATTGCTCTTTTGGCTGGGGCATTTGCATCGGTAGCTAAAGCCTCTGGTAGTATTGATAGTATTGTGAATATGGGTATGTACTATATTTCGCCTCAATACTTTCCTGTAGGTATATTTGTTATAGCATCGTTTTTGTCGTTTGCTACGGGCACTTCGGTAGGTACTATAATGACACTTTCGCCAATAGTTTTCAATTTGGCTACTGAAAGCCACTCCAATACGGCACTTATAGGGGCTTCATTGCTTTCGGGGGCTATGTTTGGTGATAATCTTTCGCTGATTTCCGATACTACTATTGCCGCTACTCAGTCGCTGGGGTGTAAAATGAATGAAAAGATGAAAGCCAATGGTAAAATAGCCCTGCCAATGGCGTTACTTTCAATGGTAATACTCATTTTGATAGGCAACCCCGAAGCGCAAAACTTCACCCATAGCGAAGCCTACAACAACTTCAATGTAGTGCTTATCCTGCCATATATAGCGGTAGTAATCATTTCGCTTTTTGGGATAAATGTGTTTGTCTCGCTTTTCTTGGGGATACTCTTTGCTGGGGTAATAGGAATGGCTTATGGCAAATACGGCTTTTTAGACTTTACGCAACACACCTATAAAGGCTTTATGGATATGGCTGATATCTTCTTCCTGTACTTTATCATCGGTGGATTGGCACTGCTAGTAGAGCATTTTGGAGGCATTCAGTACCTGATGAACTTGATTGCGAAGCGTATCAGAGGGGCATCTTCAGCATTGCTCGGTATGGGCTTTTTGGTAACCGTAGCCGATGTGTGTGTGGCTAATAATACGGTGGCTATACTTATTGTTTCGAAGATTAGCAAGCGCATCAGCGAGGAGTTTAAAATTCCGTTGCGCAATGCGGCTTCGGTGTTAGATATTTTTTCGTGTTACGCACAAGGGCTCATACCCTATGGAGCCCAAGTAATTGGTTTGTACCAATTTGCTCATACAATGGACTACGGAGAGCTGGTAATGTACTCTATTTATTTGCATCTGCTGCTGATAGGTACATTAGTATATATCAAGCTAAACACTCAGAAACCTTCTAAAACTAATCTTTAACTATTGTTTAACAACGAGAAATATAAAAGAGTATTACATTTGCAGGAAATTTAAAAAAAACGAACAGATGAAAAAGATTTTACTAAGCTTTTTAGCCACAGCTACAATTTTGGTGAGCTGTAACAAAAATGACGACACACCCAACAATCCCCAACAGAGCTCAAGCTTGCTAAAGAAAATCATTGAAAAAGATGAAGAAGGCAAGATAGACGAAGTGCGTGCGTTTACCTATAAAAATAACCTCCTTACTACAATCGCTACTGATGAATACAATAATGGTGTACAAACAGGTACTACTATGATTGCCACTTATAGCTATGAGGGGAACCTTTTAAAAGAAGCGAAGACAGCAGGAAGTGAAGTGAAATACTACTATGAAAATGGGAAGATTTCAATAAAGACTGAAAAGTATACAGAGCGTACTGGTTATATTAGTAGCTATACCGACCAATACACCTATGAGGGCAACCAAATTGCTACTATATTGCGAACTCAGTCGGCAACTGTATTTGTGAATGGTGGTGCGCAAAGCGGTACAGCCCATTGGAAAAAACAATACACTTATAGTGGTAATACTATAACCGAAGTAGAAACCCATTATACTAAAGATAAAAATGGAGCTGTTATACAAAATTACTATGGTTCTCAAACTAAAACTACTGTTTATACCATTGCTAATGGTAATATACTAAAAGTGATAAATGACGAAGGGACTACAGAATATGAGTATGACAATCACCCTAATCCTTTATATGAAATACAACAGTTGGCTACTATAGCAGATCCAGAACTATTGCTTGATGAGGAGAATACTAAAAATAACATTACAAAAGTTATTAGAACAGAGCAACGTTTATCAAAGAAGGAGGTAACAACTTGTGAATATCGTTATAACGCTGCTGGATACCCTATTGAAAAGAAAGTATATAAAGAAGATAATGGGGTGCGAGAATTTGAAGGTAGTGCCGAGTATCAATACTAAAAAGAATTACGCCAAAGGCTCAGAATAAAGAAATCCCCGTGCTGGTTAAGTGCGGGGATTTTTGTTTATTAAACCTAAAGTTTTGTGTTTTGGCAATAGTGTTGTAGGTTATAAGGTTGAGTTTTAGGAGTTTTTATTCCAAATAATATCTTGAGCAAATTCACTGAGGAGCTTAGGATTATTTTGTATGATCCAATACTTAAAACCCAAAAACTCTCGATTTATGGTTAATTCCTCTTGTAAAACAAGCCTTGTTTCTTCATTATCAGCCATCAAGAAGTTATTGATGGCTTTCTGAAAAGCATTCATTTTACTGAGAAAATCTTCAAAAAAGCGTTCTTCTTTTGTTTTTCTCATTTTATGAGTGCCATTAAAAATTCTCTCTAAAAGAGAGAGCGTTTGTTGTACTTCTGTAGAAGCTGAAGTACCCACCTGCTTAAAGACTGCTTTTTTATTGAGATAATCTAACTCTTGAGTAATAAGACTTTCTATAGGCTCTTGGGCAGGATTCAATATATCATCAAAGAGATTACTTTTCTTGCCATTACAATAACTACAAGATAAAAAAAGATTATGCCAATCGTATTTTTCTTCGGGAAAATGTTCTTGGCTATGAAGGTGTTCCACTTGAAAATCAGTAGTTAGCACTCGCTCACACAGATAACATTTACCCTGATGATCGGCGATAAGTTGCTGTTTTACCTCTTCAGAATCATATTTTTTTTGAGCAGATAAGGATTCAGGCGGTGTTGTTTTTTTGAATACTTTTATCATACTTCCAAAGAGTTTATAACAGCTATATATTGGTTCTTCAAGCGAAGGTATTCGCCTACTATCAAGGGAGAAACAACTTCGGGGATTTTATCAAAATCATTGATAAGGCTTTTTAGTTCGCTTTTTTCACTGCTCAGAAGTGTTTCTTTTTCTAAGAGTTTTTTGAGCTTATCCAATTGCATTTCGGCATAGCTAGAAGAGGTTCTTACCCCAAAATATCCCTCCGCCAAAGATTCATACGAATATTCGGTAAGATCATCTACCAACTCTTGGTGCTCTAAATCAAAAGCAATGGCATTACCTATAGAGTTTAGTACAAAAGGAGAATGGGTAGTAACGATAAATTGTATGTTGGGGAATAGCTGGGTGAGCAAAGGTAATACCAAGCGCTGTAGTTCTAAGTGCAAATGCGTTTCTACCTCATCTATCAGCACAATTCCTTTCTGCTGGTAAGCTCTGGTGAGGGTGTCCTTACGCTGCATTTTTAGGATAAGGTCTATAATGATTTCCAGCACAGCCGCAAAACCATCAGACATTTCAGTAAATTTAAATGTTTTGCCTTGGGTAAGTATCTGAAAAGAATAATCTTTATAATTAAATAGCAACTGAAGTGCTTCATCTTGAAATACTTTCTTTAGAAGTATTTCAAAATCAACAAACCAAGTTTTTATGATATCAGCTTCGCTATCTAATTTTTCATTACGAGCTAAGGCTTCTTGTATTTTAAGGTCGGACAAAAAGTTTAAAAACTCTATGGTAGCGATTTCTTTAGTGTTCCATACTTCTTTAATAGTCGGTTTGGTAGGGTTTAGGGGTTCATTAATCACTACTTTTCGGGTGGCTTGATAGAAAGCAATGATAAATTCCCCTTTTTGGTATTTACTTATAAAGTCATCTATATTGTAGAAATCAACTTTTACTTCGCCAAAATAAAAAGCGCATTGTTCTTTGTAAGATGCTAACCATCTCTCATTTTCAACACCATTATCCCCATTGTTTAACTTATCTTCATAGTATTTTATATTCTGTTCGAGGTCTAAAAAATTATAAGAGTTATATACTATATTTTCCAAATGATTAGCTATAGCCTGAAGTACAGATGTTTTCCCGCTCCCATTTTTTCCTGTAAGGATAAGATGAGGGTAAGTGTCATTCTCTATAGGAATGTCTATATTCTGAAGGTGTCGTATCTTATTGATATGTATTTTATGGATATATCTCATAATAGGCTGAAAAATGTTTGTTTTTGCAAATGTACAAAAATATATTAACAAATATGTGTTTTATTGCTTTCTAAATTATAATAATCTAATTGTTACCTAACTTCTCGGTTGCCTTCTTTTTGATGAGGCTGTCCAAAAAGTTTTAAAAGTATGATTGCACCACACACTTTGGCAAACTTTCAGAGTTTGCCAAAGTTAATTACTCTGATAATCAATCACTTTTATTCACATTGTAGGGGCGATTGGCAAATCGCCCTCACGAAACAAAACTTTTCGGACACCCTCATTTTTTTTATTGCTGATGAATATGTTCTTTTCGTTAAGCAGGATAATTAAGATTCTCATCAGTAAGGTGATAGAGTGTTTCTTCTAAATACTTTTTAGCTTCGTACTTTGCCATAGGCAAATTGTTGTTGTAGAAATTGCCGCATTCCATAGCCGAAGCACCAGGGATTTCCCCTTCAAAGGAAGCGATATACTCAAAAAGTTCGGTGATGAGCGGGGCAATATCTCGTGAAGTATAGTCGCCAGCAAGGATAAGATAGTTACCTGTCATACAGCCCATTGGTCCCCAGTAAATAATTTTATCTTTCCACTGAGGGTTGTTGCGCAGCCAAGTGGCTGCAAGGTGTTCAATCGTGTGTATTTCGGGGCTGCCCAATACAGGTTCTCGGTAGGGTAATTTCATACGAATATCAAACGAAGTAAGCACTTCATTGCCTACGTAATCTTTACGTGATACATAAATGCCACGAGCGAGTCTCAAGTGGTCTATACAAAAGCTTGCAATTCTATCCATATAGTTTGATGTTTAGCGTTTAAGGCACAAAAGTAGTAAATTAATTGGTAAAATTAGTTGTTTCAGGCTACAAAGATAGGAGAAAATTAGGAAATTAGCAAATTAGCAAATTAGGAAATTAGCAAATTAGAAAATATACCTTCAAACGCCATATCCCCAGCGAACCTTGAGCGAAGGTTCAGCGAAGGTTCAGCGAAGGTTCAGCGAAGGATGAGCGAAAGATAACGCACCGAAGATAAGCGCACCCTAGCTATTAAGTAAATTTGCTCGTATAAAATATTATTTGTAGTTTTGTAGCCGAAAAAATAAATCTTTTTCACAATGTCACCAAAATCCAAAAAACCAAACAAACCATATATCCCTCATAAGCACCCTAACCTTGTAGCTTTAAGTAAGAAAATAGAAGATACCAAAGAAAAACACATACATAATATAAATGCACTTTCTAAATCACTAAATAACCATATCGCTATACTTAGCAATTTTGTAAGCCACGATATTAAAAACTCAGTGCAGAGTATAGATAGTATTATTTCTTCTAATACCTTAGAAGAGCTTACCGAAAAAGATATAGATAATTTGAAACTAAATTTGCAAATGATAAGGGATACCATTGATAATTTATCAAAGTTAGCCCCTTATGGCAAAGAAGAAAGTTTTGAATTTAAAGAAGTTATAAATGCTATAGAATTACTAAATAGAGAAAATTTCCGAGACATTCACTTTGTTAAAGAAATCCCAAAGCAAGATATTTATTTTCATCTATCTTTCCAAACAGTTCTACAAATGATAAACAATGTAGTTATCAATGCAGTAAAAGCACTTGAAAATACAAAAAATATTACTGAAAAAAGAATAAAAATCTCGGCTCGACAAGAAAATGATAAATTTGTTTTACAAGTATATGACAATGCACACCCTATTACCTTTCCCAACCCTAAAAAAATATTTGATTATGGAGTATCATCTACAGGAGGTTCGGGCATAGGGCTCTATCACGTTCAGTGGTTGTGCACTTCATACAAAGGAGATATACAAGTACACCCATTAGCCTCTGGCGGTCTTTATACTAAATGTTTTACCATAACACTCCCTTTATAATATGAAAAGAAGCGTATTAATTATAGAAGATATAGAAACACAAGCAAAAGCTCTTAATAAAGAATTAGGAAAATTACTCCCCCATACCGATTTTTATTACGCTTATGATGAAAATGAAATTGATAATGCTATTGAAAGCCGATACTTTTCAGTAGCCATTGTCGATTTGCGTATGGACGGATTTAAAACCGATGGGGTGGGATTTATCAAAAAAATAATAGAATACAACCCCTTTGCAAAAGTTATAATCGTTTCAGCTTTTAAAGCCGAATATTTTTCTCATATAAAAGACCTGCTCTTAACAGGAAAAATTATTGATGTAGTAGAAAAAAAAGACTTTGATGTTTTTACTAAAGAATTGGCATCTCTTATTGATAATTATCACAATGAGACCATAGCCAACCTTAGCGAAATAAATACTGCCTTGTTAGAGTATTACGCCAAGGCTAAAAACGAACCCGATACCTACAAAAAAGGAGAACTTTTTGAGCACTTCATAAGTATGCTCTTTCAATCAATTGGCTTTAATAATATCAGTAAGCGTGTGAAAGATAAATCGCTAAATGAAGTAGATTTAATTGTGAGAAATGAGATAGATGATAGTTTTATCAATAAGTTTGGTAAATATATTTTGGTAGAATGTAAAAATAAGCCGAATGAAAAAGTAGATAAAAATACGTTCATTGTATTTAAAGAAAAACTATCGGCTACTAATGGGCTTGCCGAGCTGGGTGTTTTAGCCACTACGGGCTATATCGCTCGCAATACCTACATAGAAGCGGTGAGGACTTCGCACGAACAGCGCAAAATTATCTTTTTTTCAAATGTAGAAATAGAAAGGCTTATTCTATCGTCATCTAAATTAGAGACTTTTAAAAAAATAATTGATAACCAAGTGAAAGATAATTAATGAACATCGCTTTAGACGCTAAACGCGCTTTCCACAACACACGCGGGCTCGGTAACTATAGTCGTGACTTGATTCGTATGCTCCAAGAGTATAAGGTGGGACATTTGTACCTATTCAATCCTCAAAAACGCAAATTTTTAGGGGTGAAAATTGATGAAAACACTACTGAAATCACGCCTCAATCTTTCTTCTGGAAAAAGCTTAAAAGCCTGTGGCGCAGCCTGAAAATTACAGCAATAGCTCGTGATTTGCCTATTGATATCTATCACGGACTTTCGGGCGAAATTCCTCGCAATATCCATCGCTACATTCCCACAGTAGTTACCATTCACGACCTTATCTTTATGCGCTACCCGCAGCTCTATTCCTTTTTTGACAGAAAAATGCACTACCGCAAGTTTCTGTACGCTGCCCACAACGCCCAGCATATCATCGCCATTAGCGAACAAACCAAGCAAGATATCATTCACTATTTAGGCGTCCCCGAAAATAAAATAAGCGTTGTTTATCAAGGTTGCCATAAAGCCTTTAAGCAAACCTATACCGAAGCCGAAAAAGCAGCAGTACGCACCAAATACCAGCTGCCCGAACGCTTTGTGCTAAATGTAGGCGCGATAGAGCCTCGCAAAAACGCTCTCGAAATAGTAAAAGCAATTGCTCCTTTGCCGGACTTCTCATTGGTGCTGGTAGGCAAGCAAACGGCTTATTACCAGCAAATAAGAAACTATGCCCAGCAACACCATATGGAACACAGAGTGCAAGCGCTCACAGGCGTAACGATGGAAGAATTGGCGATTATCTATCAGCTATCTGAGGTGTTTTGTTATCCTTCGGTATTTGAGGGTTTTGGTATTCCTATTATTGAGGCGCTCTTTTCGGGCGTTCCCGTAATAACCACACAAGGCAGCTGTTTTCCCGAAGCGGGGGGCGAAGGGAGTATTTACATTTCGTTGGATAATGCAGCTGATGAGATATGCGAGGCGATAAAGCGCATCAGTAGCGACCGTGTTTTGCGAGAAGAGATGATAGAGAAAGGCTATGCCCACGCGCAGCATTTTACTGACGAAGCCGTATATCAGCAGCTAATGGCAGTATATAAAAAAAACGAACAGCTATAAACTGTTCGTTTTTTTATGTTTTAAACTTTTGGGGAGTACCCGTTTATGGTTTAGGGTGTATTTTAGCAGCGTAAGTACTCCATTTAGCGGCTGTTTTGTAATCGTTCACTGATATAGCAGGTACATAGATATTAGGGATTTGGTCTGCATTCAAGCCAAAGAAGATATCATCACCTAAAGTAGGAGGGTTGAGCGCATCAATCGTAATGCTTTGCAATGCGCTACAGTATCCAAAAACAAGGTCATCAATCTTTTCTACAGAAGCAGGTAAGAATACTTTAGTAAGAGCTCTACAGCTAGCAAAAGCTACTTCGCCTATTTGCTTAACTTCTGAGCCTCTTAAGTCTACTTGTGTAAGAGCCTGACAAGAGTGAAATGCACCTCTACTTATAACCCCTACTTTCCCAAAAGTTACTTCTTTTAGGTCGTAACAATTAGAAAACATACCGTTAGAAATTTCAGTAGTATAAGGCAATTGTACAGATACTATATGCGAGCGACTGAAAGCATCTTTGCCGAAAACTACATTAGAGGTAGTGTTAAACTTTACACCTCCTGTAAGTTTTGTGCCTGCAAAAGCACTTTCACCTATTTCTTTTAAGCTATTAGGTAATACAATAGAGGTAAGATTTGAACCTTTGAAGGCTTCAAATCCTATAGTGTTTACTCTTTGCAGCTTGCTGTCAGCTTGCATATCAAGAGTAGTGGTGCTGCTGTTTGTCCATTTCACTAAAGTAAGTCCGTCTGCGTTTAATTGATAATCGCTGGCAGGTACATCGTTTTTGTTTTCATTGTCATCGCTTTTACTACAACTTGCAAAAGCCAAAACAGCTAAAGAAGCTGCTAAAAAAATGCTTTTTTTCATATTGATTTATTTTTTACAATAAAATTTGCAGCAAAAGTACAGCTTATCCCCCAAACTTGCAGTTAAACAAAAGTTAAATTTGTGTTTTGATGTACAAACAATTTTCTCTTTTTTATAGAAAAAATTTCTGCCTACACTTACCCTATACAAACGATATAAGAGCAATATAAGAAGAGCGAAGAATTGCCGAAGTATAAACGCCTATTCGCGCCACTCGCCTTAATAATTAATTGCTTTTACTTACATTGTAAGAGAATTGTTTTTCACCATCACAGAGTAGAATTTTGTTAATTACTTAATTATCAAATCAGCAAATTGACTAACTATTTTTTTTCTTAAAAAATATATAAAATTATTTGGCAGATAAAGAAAAATATCGTAACTTCGCAACCAAATAAACAAAAAGAAGAAAAAAGATGAGAAGAATAATTTTATTGCTGAGCTTTTTGATGCTTCAGCTTTTAATGGCACAACAACAAGCTTCACCCAACGGTGATGTACAGCTCTCTTTTTCGCTTTCAGCTAATGGCACTCCTACCTATAAAGTTAGCTATAAAGGAAAAGAGGTAGTAAAAGAGAGTACGTTGGGGTTCCTTCTAAAAGAAACAGACCCTCTTACTGGTGATTTCAAAGTAGTAAATAGCAAAAAAACTACTTTCAAAGAAACTTGGAAACCCGTATGGGGTGAAGAAAGCGAAATTCTAAACCACTACAACGAACTTTTGGTAGAGCTACGCCAAGAGAAAACCAATCGCTTGATGAATATACGCTTCCGCGTGTATGATGAAGGGGTGGGTTTCCGCTATGAGTTCCCTACACAAAAAGAGCTTACTTATTTTGTGATAGAGGAAGAATTGTCGCAATTTGCAATGGCAGGCGACCATACTGCTTGGTGGATACCCGGTGATTACGATACCCAAGAGTATGATTATATGGAAAGCAAGCTATCTGAAATACGCGGCTTGATGAAACAAGCGGTTACTGAAAACGTATCGCAGTATGCTTTTTCGCCTACAGGCGTACAAACTTCACTAATGATGAAAACCAATGATGGCTTGTATATCAACCTCCACGAAGCAGCATTGGTAGACTACTCGCTGATGAACCTCAATTTAGATGATAAAAACTTCATCTTCCAATCGTGGCTAACCCCCGATGCTAAAGGTGACAAAGGCTATCTTTATACGCCTACCAAAACTCCTTGGCGTACTATAATGGTGAGCGATGATGCTCGCAAAATATTGGCTTCACGCCTTATCCTCAACCTCAATGAACCTTGCGCTATTGCCGATACTTCGTGGATAAAACCCGTGAAATATATAGGTGTATGGTGGGAAATGATTACAGGCAAAAGCTCTTGGGCTTATACCAACGACTTGCCTACCATAAAATTGGACGAGGTAGATTACAGCAAAGTAAAACCTAATGGAACTCACGCTGCTAATAACCAAAAAGTACGTGCTTATATTGATTTTGCTGCCAAACACGGCTTCGACCAAGTGCTTATAGAAGGCTGGAATATAGGCTGGGAAGACTGGTTCGGGCACCGCAAAGATTACGTGTTTGACTTTGTAACGCCTTATCCCGACTTTGACCTCAAAGGGCTTAACGACTACGCGCATTCTAAAGGCGTAAAACTGATGATGCACCACGAAACTTCTGGTTCTACTCGCAACTACGAACGCCACTTGCACCAAGCTTACCAACTGATGAAAGATTATGGTTACAACTCAGTGAAAAGTGGTTATGTAGGTGATATTTTGCCTATAGGAGAGCATCATTATAGCCAATCTACAATTAATCACTATCTTTATGCAATAAAAGAGGCAGCCAAATACAAAATTATGGTAAATGCTCACGAGGCAGTGCGCCCTACGGGTCTATGCCGCACTTATCCTAATATGATAGGTAATGAGTCAGCACGCGGTACTGAATACGAGGCTTTTGGAGGTAACAAACCTTTCCACACTACTATTTTGCCTTTCACCCGCTTGCAAGGGGGACCTATGGACTATACTCCTGGTATCTTCGAAACCGAGATGAAATACGTAAATCCTAACAATAATAGTCAGATACGCAGTACCTTAGCAAAGCAATTGGCGTTGTATGTAACAATGTACAGTCCGTTGCAAATGGCAGCCGATTTGCCTGAAAATTACGACCGCTTCCTCGATGCTTTTCAGTTTATTAAAGATGTACCTGTAGACTGGCAAAAAAGCGAATACTTAGAAGCTGAACCTGGTCGCTACATCACTATTGCGCGTAAAGACAAGCACAGCGATGATTGGTATATAGGCTGTACTGCTTATGAGGGCGGACACGCTTCAGAATTGTTGCTCAGCTTCTTAGATAAGGATAAAAAATACGAAGCTACTATCTATGCCGATGCTAAAGATGCTGATTATATGAAAAATCCGAAGGCATATACGATTACTAAGCAAAAAGTAAATGCTAAAACTAAGCTCAAAATCACCGCTGCACACGGTGGTGGCTATGCTATAAGAATTAGCAAATTAGGAAATTAGGAAATTAGCAAATGAGAAAATTAGCAAATTAGCAAATGAGTAGTATGAGTATTTGCTAATTTTCAAACTTTCAAATTCTCAAATTCTCAAATTAACCAATAATTGTTATGGAAAAACCTAATGTGATTTTAGAAAAGACTTTTTCATTTTCTTTAAGAATTGTGGAGCTTTGTAATGTTTTGGAAGAACGTAGAAAGTATGCTATTGCAAATCAATTATTAAGATCGGGCACTTCTATAGGAGCTAATGTGAGAGAAGCGCAGAATGCAGAAAGTCAGCAGGATTTTATCCATAAGTTTAAAATTGCAGCTAAGGAGGCTGAAGAAACAATGTATTGGTTAGATATATGTTTATATTCAAGAGATTACCCTGATACTCAAGTAGAGAAACAGGAATTACGGAATATAATCTATATAATGAATAGTATAATAGGAACAATGAAAAAGAAAATTAGCAAATGAGCAAATTAGCAAATGAGCAA
>NZ_KB291330.1:0-16777 GCF_000318275.2 Capnocytophaga sp. oral taxon 332 str. F0381 | reverse complement strand
AGCAAATGAGCAAATTAGCAAATGAGCAAATGAGTGGTGTGGGAATTTTCAAATTTGCTAATTTTCAAATTCTCAAATTTTCAAATTTTATTTGTATGAAAGTAAAAATGAACAGGCTACTTTATGGAGTAGTATTTTTCTTGTGTGCAACCCTTATGGGTTATGCACAGCAAATCACTGTGAAAGGAACAGTGAAAGACGCTTCAGGCTTGCCCTTGGCAGCAGCAAGCGTTGTGGTGAAAGGTACCTCGCACGGTACTGCTACCGATTTTGACGGGAACTTTGAGCTCACAGCCAATAAAGGAGCTGTGATTGTGTTCTCGTCATTGGGTTATAAAGACCAAGAAGTGACAGTGAAAGGGGCACAGATGAATGTGGTGCTTCAAGAAGAAATGCAACAGTTAGACGATGTGGTAGTTGTCGGTTACGGGGTTGCTAAGAAAAAAGATGTAACAGGTTCTGTAAACCTTGTTACTACTAAAGACTTTAGCAAAGGACAAACCCTTTCTGCCGACCAGCTTATTCAGGGTAAGGTGGCAGGGGTACAAATTACCTCTGGCGGGGGTGCTCCTGGTGATGGTCAGAATATCCGCGTAAGGGGGGTAGGTTCGCTCACCTTAAATTCTAATCCATTAGTAGTAGTAGATGGTATCCCAATGAACGATGGAGCTATAGGGGGTTCACGCAGTGTCTTGAACTCTATCAACCCCGAAGATATTGAGAGTATGACAGTGCTCAAAGATGCTTCATCTACCGCTATCTATGGTTCGCGCGCTGCCAATGGGGTAATTATGATTACTACCAAAAAAGGTAAGATGAACCAAGAGATGCAAGTTTCAGTTAACTCAAGCCTTTCAGTAAGTCAGGTATCTGATTATGTAGATTTGTTGTCAGCTGATGAAATACGTGCATTGGTAAACCAAACAGGCAATGCTACCCAAAAAGCCTTATTGGGCACCGCTAATACCGATTGGCAAAAAGAAATCTACCACCCAGCTCCTACAGCCAATACTACAGTAGGTATTTCAGGCAACCTAAAATCAGTGCCTTATCGTTTATCAGTAGGGCATACTTATGCCGATGGGGTATTGAAAACTGATAATTTCCAACGTGGTACTGCTAAACTTTCGCTTACGCCTGCGTTCTTAGATAAGAGTTTGCGCACAGAGTTTAACGTATCAGGTTCTTTTATCAAGAACCGCTTTGCCGATAGAGATGCTATTAGGGCAGCCATAGAGTACGACCCTACCCAATCGGTATACGGGGGACCTGCTAAATACGATGGCTATCACACTTGGTTGCAAAATGGCAATAAGAATAACAATGCTCCTTCCAACCCATTGGCATTGCTTTACTTGCGCAATAATACTGCTACTGTAAATCGTTTGATTTCCAACGTGAAAGTAGATTATACTTTGCCTTTCTTCAAAGATGTTACCGCTACTATCAACGCTGGTATTGATTATACTAAGAGTAATGGCGATGATATAGTAGATAAACGCCGACCTTCGTCATCAGGCACTTTCAATGGTACTAATACCCATTATACTAACATTGCCTCTAACGCCTTGTTTGATGCTTATGCTAATTATATGAAAGAAATAGGCAAACACAACCTATCGTTTATGGTGGGGCACTCTTACCAACGTTTCTACTTCAGCAATGTATCTAATCTTACAGAATATTTTGTGGGCGAACGCGATAAGGTTACACCAGTAGATGATAAGAGCCGCAACGTGCTTGTTTCATTCTTTGGGCGTGCAAACTATAGTTTCAACGACCGCTATATGCTTACTGCTACCCTTCGTGCCGATGCATCTTCTAAACTGAACCCAGACGATCGTTGGGGCTACTTCCCTTCATTGGCTTTGGCTTGGAATGCTAAAAACGAATCTTTCCTCAAAGAAAAAGAGACCGTAAACGACCTTAAATTGCGTCTTGGTTATGGTGAAGTGGGTAACGTAAACGGCTTGGGCGATTACCTTTTCCTTACTCGTTATGTAGGTAGTATTAATGATGGTGCGTACTATCAGTTGGGGAACCGATTTATTGCTACGGCGCGTCCTGAAAGTGTAAATAAACACCTTAAATGGGAAATTGGTAATACCCTAAATGCAGGTATCGATTACGGATTCTTTAGCAACCGCTTCTTCGGTAGCCTCGATGTGTATCGCAAAGTAACTAAAAACCTTATTGCTGAGGCTAATACTGCTCCATTTACTAACTATGGTAGCCGTATAGCGAGCAATATTGGCGATATGGAAAACAAAGGCGTTGAGTTTATCGCTAGTGTAGTGCCTGTAAGAGATGATGAGAAAAATATCAATTGGACACTTACTTATAACATTGCCTATAACAAAAACAAAATTACCAAACTTACCAACCTGCAAAATGTAGGCGGTATTAATGGAGGTACAGGTAATACCGTACAACGCCACCAAGAAGGCTATGCTCCTTATACCTTCTATTTGTACGAACAAGTGTATGATGCACAAGGTAAGCCAATTGAGGGGGCTTATGTAGATAAAAACGGCGATGGTAAAATAGATGAGAATGACCGTGTAATGGGCAAATCGCCTTATGCCGATGTAACGATGGGGCTTACTACCAACCTTACCTACAAACAATGGGATTTGAACATTGCAACCCGTGTGAGCTTAGGCAACTATGTGTACGACAACGTATCATCAGCTAATGCTTCACTCGACCGTGTTTATTCTGACAATATTTTGCGCAATACTCCTCGCTCTTATTATGACACATTGTTAAGCGAACGCAAAACAGCTACAATGCTTAGCGATATGTATTTGCACGATGCTTCTTTCTTTAAGATAGACAATATCACTTTGGGTTATAATTTCCCTTCAGCTGATAAGCTAAAAGTACGCCTTTACGCTACGATGCAAAATGTGCTTACTCTTACCAAATACAAAGGGTTAGACCCCGAAGTATTATCAATAGATAGTAATAATAGGGCAACTTCAGGTATAGATAACAATGTGTATCCACGCCCAAAAACTTACCTATTTGGTGTTAACTTAAATTTCTAAACGTATGAAAAGTAACTATATCAAAATATGGGGATTGGCAGCAGCATTATCGCTTAGCAGCTGTTTGAAAGACTTAGACCAAGACCCCTCAATAGACCCCGATAGCATCAATGCGAGTTCGGTGAAAACAAATTTGCAGTATGCAGAACAATCTTTGGCTAAGGTATACGCTTCTTTAGCGCTTACAGGTCAAAAAGGTCCTACCGATTCTCCCGATATACAAGGGTTGGACGAGGGTACTACTCAGTTTACCCGTCTGCTCTTCTATCTGCAAGAATTACCTACTGACGAAGCCGTAGTAGCGTGGAGTGACCCAGGTGTGCCCGATTTTCACAATATGAATTGGACAAAAAGCAATGGTATTATAGAAGCTATGTATTACCGTTTGGCTCAAACAGTTTCGTTTGCCAACTCGTTTATTTCAGTAAACCAAGATAGCCAGTTTGACGAAATGAAAAGATACGGAGTGGCTGAAGCGCGTTTTGTGCGTGCCTACGCCTACTATTACCTAATGGACTTGTTTGGCGATACTCCTATAGTAACCGAAGTGAAAGACAAACTCACTGAAAGCGACCGCAAATCGCGCAAAGAAGTGTTTGCTTTTATAGAAAGCGAACTAAAAGCTATAGAAAATGACCTTAAAGCTCCTAAAGCCAATGCCTATGGGCGTGTAGATAGAGCGGCTGCTTGGGCATTGCTCTCTCGCTTGTACCTCAATGCCAAAGTATATACAGGTGAAGAACGTTATGCCGATTGTATGACTTACGCTAAAAAAGTAATTGATGAGAGCGGCTATACGTTAGTGCCTAACTACAAATATTTGTTTTTGGCGGATAATGACACCAATGGAGCTCAAAACGAAAACATCTTTACAGTCAACTTTGATGGTCTGAACTCAAAAACTTGGGCAGGTACTACTTTCTTAGTACACGCATCTATAGGAGGTACTATGACTGCCACCGATTATGGAGTAGGTAGTGGCTGGAGCGGTTTGCGCACCACTAGTGCTTTAGTTGATAAATTTGATGGCACAGGCAATCCTCCTACAGCTTGGACAGATGCTCGTGCGATGTTTTACACCAATCGCCAATCGTATAGTATTAGTTCTATAGCTTCTTTTACCGATGGTTATGCGGTTACTAAGTACAAGAATATCACTTCTGCAGGACGAAAAGGCAAAGACCCCGCAGGTGATTTTGTAGATACTGATATAGCACTTATTCGCTTAGGAGAGGTTTATTTAAACTATGCCGAAGCGGCTCTACGCAAGAATACCAATACAAGCGATGCTCTTACCTACGTAAACAGATTGCGCACTCGTGCAGGTGAAGCACCCCTTACTGCAGCAAGGCTTACTGTAGATGAAGTGCTAAATGAACGCGCTCGCGAACTTTATTGGGAATGCTTCCGCCGTACCGACCTAATTCGCTACAATCGTTTTGTAGAAGGTACTTATTTATGGCCCTTTAAAGGAGGAGTAGCTGCAGGTACTGCTGTAGCCGATTTCCGCAAGCTCTATCCTATTCCTGCTAACGTAGTATTGGCTTCAGGAGGCGTGATTCGACAAAATACAGGATACTAAAAACTGAATAAACAATGAAAAAGATAATATTTTTAACTTTAGCAGCGGTAGGCTTCGTAAGTTGTGAGAAAGACGATAAAGCTACCGTAAGTACCGAATCGGCTAATATTACAGCTGAAGTATCGGCTACTACTTTTACTTTAGATAAAACTAAAGCAGGAGAAAATGCCCTTACCGTATCGTGGAACAAAACAGCTCTAAATGTAGCTACTCCAGTGAGGTATAATGTTACCCTTAGCTATAATGGCAATTCGCAAAGTACCGCACTTACTACCCAAACCAACACTACCCTTACAGTGGCAACACTCAATACACTTTGTATGAAGTTAGGAATGCCTGTTGATACAGCTACTCCTGTAGAGCTAAAAGCCAATGTAGTATTGGGCGATAAGAAAATTGTAGCTTCTTCAGCTCCTAAAACGCTTACTATAACACGTTATAATCAAGATTTTTACATTGTAGGAGCTGCGAGTTATGTAGGTTGGAATGCCAACAAAGCACAACAACTTTATCAAGAAGAAGATGGTATTCACTATTCTATCTATACTTATTTGAAAAAAGAAGAGGCTTTCCGTTTCTTAGGGCAACAAGATTGGAACCCAGTAAACTATAGTTTAGATGAAGTTGGTATAAGATCTGATTACAAATACTTCAAAAAATACACTAATAAGTTCCTTCAAAAAGACGGAGATGAAAATATGAAATTCTATGGAGAAACTGGTGTTTATAAAGTAAGTATCAATATTACAGACCAATCGCTTACTATAGAAGAAACTACCGCCGATTATAAACCTGAACATATCTATTTAGTAGGAGATGGAGTTTCTGGCACTCCTAAATGGAAAATAGAAAATCCGGTAGAAATGACTAAAACAGCTGAAGGTGTTTTTGAAACAACGGTTGTGTTACAACCAGGAGCTGAATTTAAGTTCTTTGGTCAGAAATCTTGGTCAGGCAAAGAATGGGGTAACTTTACTAAAGATGTTGCTGGTGATACCCGTTACTTAGCTCCTAAAGATAATAGTAATATCAAATTCAATGGAGATGGTAGTAGCAATTACAAAATTACTGTAAATGTAAAAGCAGGTACTTATTCTGTTGTAAAACAATAATTTTTAATAGCTTGCATAAGTATAGGCAACGCACTTTTATCAATCACCTTGCTCGCAGTGAGCAAGGTGATTTTTTTATGTGCTTTTAGTTGTTCGCAAAAAGGAGCAAAGGCAGCATTGGTAGCCAACTCTTCGCTGTAGTCTTTTTTAAAGGCTTCGTAATCGTTGTCTTGGTGATAACGCTGCCTCAATAGGGTAGAGGGGGCAATATCTTTCGCCCAAAGGTCTAATGCCAAAGCCTCTTTTTTGATGCCACGAGGCCAAAGCCTATCTGCAAGAATGCGAAAACTATCGCTGTCATCTTGCTCGTTATATACACGGCTTAATGTAATTTCCATAGTATTTAGTATATAATCGTTCGTTATTAGCGGTTAGCCGTTAGATTGAGGTTTATTTCTTTCCAAGTCCGAACAAAAAGCGCAAGCCCCCGTATATCTGTAAGCCTTGCGAATGGTAATAAGCCCACAATTCGTGGTTTTTAGCACTCAAATTATTGGCTTTCACAAATAGCTGAAAGTGCTTGTTCAGCGTATAGTCGGCGTGCAGATTTACATCTATATAACCATTTAGCGTGATTTTTTTAGGCTCAATAGAGCCTATTAGGTAATCTAAATCGTAGCGATTGCCTATATAGAAGATGTCAATCCCTGCAAACAAGTTAGGCAATATTTTAAAATCGCTGTATAACGACACCTGTATTTGTGGCAAATTCCAAGCGATGTGCTCGTATTGGTTATCTGCCTTGTAATAGTTGTATTTGCCTTCTAAGGTAAAGAAAAAGAACTCTTTTAGGTTGCCTTCCATAGCTACTTTTCCTTCTATTTCGCTTACCCTGTCATACACTACCCCAAAAGCGTTGTAGTATTGGTAAGGCAGAGGATTGTTGGGGTCTATAGGGCGTTCGGTAAAAGTAGTGATGAGCGGTTTTTCTTTGCTCAGCCTATAGCTACCCTGCACGCGGTATTGCAAGCCCGTAGCCACCTTGCCATTGATGCCCACAAAAGCATCGGCTTGCACATTGGTAGGTTTCAGTTCCAGCATTGGGGCTAAATAAGGATTGCGCTCGCTTAGTTTGGATAGTGTATTTTGCTGCATTGTTCCTTTTATGCCCCCGTGTAGTATCGCATCGGGGGTGAGAGCGTACGAGGCTTCCACATCGGGGTAAGCCTTAAATTTGTCATCATCAGTTTGGTTGGCATCTACGTATAGCATAGAAACTCCCAATTTGGCTGATAAATTCCCTGCTTTTAGGTGATATGCAGGTTGTACCCCAAAGAGCATCCAGCGGTTTTTAATCTCATTCACAAAGTTATCTTGCCTTGTAAAGTTTCCTTCGTAATAGTCAAATAGCAATTTTCCTTGCACCTGTTGCCCATCAATGAGTGGTACTTCAAACGAAGGTTTTACTTTTAGGTTTACCTCTTGGCTATCAAAGCTGTCCGAAAGCGCATCTACCGAGAAGTCAAACCCTTTGAAGTAAGGATTTGCCCATTGCAAATAGGCGTTACCCCCATAGTTAGTGTAAGCCTGCTGCATATCGCTTATTTTGTCTATCAGAAACGTTTTGCTGAACACATCGGGGCGTATGCCGTAGTAGTTGTGCATTCGCCTGCCGAGGTAGCCGTTGATGCCCCAAATAAGCGCTTCATTTTGGTAGTTATAGCCCAGCGTACCTTTGGTATTGGCATAGTTTGTTTCAGGCAGCACATCGGGTACATCGCCATTGCTCGACAAATGGTCGGCTACCAACGAAATCTTGCTATGATCGTTCAGGTCGTAAGTAATGTTAGCCTCGCCCATTAGCGTATTTAGCAACCCCAGCCCTGCACCTATATATGAGTTTAGGTAATCCTCGCGAACAGTGCGTTTTTCTATAGGGGCAGCTTTTCCTTTTTCGGGCACAAAGGTAGAAGCTACAGGTACCGAATTGAAAGTATACTTTATCGTCTTCTTTTTCACCGTGATAGAGTCGTTTTTTATTTTTACCTCATCACGTTTTTTATAAGCGTCGGCTATAGTAGGAGCGTATGATTTTACCACATCCACCACCTTTGTTGTAAGGCTGTCCTTTCGGCTTTGCGCACTTAGTATCATAGGGAGTGCCAGAGCCCACAAGCAGATATATATTCTATAATTAGTCATTATTATTTTGTTCTTATGGTTATAAAATTAATCCTATTGCTTTACCGATGAGTTAGTTTTGGCTGTTTCAGCTTTTATAGCAGCCAATTCTTTTTTAGCTTCAGCTACTATTTCGGGTATATCTTTAAAGCTTTTTATCACGCTTTCAAGTACATAAGTAGCCTGATAGCTATCTTTTTGCCCATAAAAGTTCTTAGCCATTACGATAAGGCTTTTGGCAGCGTATTCTTTTTGTGCCCCATAGTCTTTAGCAATTCGTTGCACTACTTCGTTAGAGGCTTTGTAATCTTTATCTTTATTTTTGTAGTAAGCATCGTAATACAAGGCTTCTGCAGCCACGTTTTTGTTTTCGGTGCCTGTTTTTTCCACCTCTTTGTAGTATTTACGAGCCTGAGCATCATCGCCTTTTTTGAAGTAAGTACGAGCCAATACCACATAAGCATCAGCCTTTACGCGCTCATCTATTTGCTTGTCGGCTAATACCTTGTTGGCATATTCGTTAGCCTTGTCATATAGGTTTTCGTTATAGCACACACGCATTAGGTTACTGCGAGCAAAGGTGCGGTTTTGGCTGATAGTCGCTCTTTTTTCAAGCTCTTCCAAGTAAGGTTTAGCCTTTAGGTAGCTGCCGGCATCTAATAGTATTTGGCACACGCGCACCAATGATTGTTCGCTGAAGTCGTTAGAACTACTCTTGTACACTTTCTCAAAATAAGTGAGAGCGTTGGCTTTGTTACCCTTGTTGAAGTACGATTGCGCCAAGTAAAATTCGGCATTGGTACGTCTCATTCCGTTAGGGTACTGTTTGATGTATTTTTCAAAACCAGCAATAGCCTCGTCTAAGTTGTTTTGCAAATATTGTCGTTCTGCCGATTCGTAAGTAGCCGCTTCAAGTTCCAGATTGGTAACCTCTACATAGCCCAAGCTCTTCGCCCAAGCAGCATATTCATTCACCTGACCCATATCTACATAAATCAGCTTTGCCGAAGCCACCGCCTGTGAAGCCTCATTTGTATTGGGGTAATCTTTAGCAATTGTTTTGAATAGTTGTAAGGCTTTTTGCTCTTCACCTCTGCTATAGTACACCAATCCTTGTCGTAATAGCACGCGAGGCACTAATACGTTTCCTTTGTAGTTTGTAGAAAGCTGCTCGTAATATTCCATACCTTTGGACACATTTCCTTGCGTTACGTAGGTACTACCCAATTCGTATAGCGCATTGGGGCGCAAGTTTGAGTCGGGATAGTTTTTTATAAACTTTTCCAACTCTTCAATTTTGTTATTAGCACGGTCTACAAAACCATAACTAATAGCCTTTTGGTATGCAGCGTAATCCTGATTCTCGGTTTTTGCTTCTATCAGTTTGTTGTAGCCCTCCATTGCAGGCCAGTACTTACCAGTTACAAAATACGAATCTGCCAATCGCAACATTGCATCTTGTTTCCAAACCTCATCTTTAGGGCTCTGTTTCAAATAATTTTCAAAGTTTGTAATAGCATTAGCGTATTGGTGTTGGTTGAAATAGCTATAAGCCAAGCTGTAATACACCTTGCTGTATTCATCAGTTTTTGTTGCCGAAGGGTTTGCTAAGAATTTGTCGAAGAATGTTGTAGCTTTGCTGAAGTCTTTTAGCTGATAAGCACTTTCACCAGCCCAGTAAGCCGCACGAGCCGAGATAGTGCTGTTATCGGTAATAGCACGTTCCAAATACTTAAGAGCTTCGGTGTATTGCTGATCGTTGAACAGTTCCGCACCCCTGTAAAAAGCTACTTTTTTGTAAAGCTCCTTATCCTTTGCATCGGTTGATTTTTCTAATATACTTATTGCAGCCTCATAGTTGCCCGATGAGATATACGAATCTACTAATAGCGATTGTATTTCTTCCTTGTTGTCTTTAGGATAGGCTTTGGCATAGCCCATCAGTACCGAAGGCACTGCTTCATAAACATTTCCTATTTCATAACTCAAGCGAGCGTAGTTTAGGTAAGCATCTTTTTTTATTTGCTCGTCAAAAGCCATTTGCGAAGCATTTCTGAAAGCGTTTAGAGCCTCTTGCTTTTTATTGGTTTTTAGGTAGCATTCTGCCAAGTGGTAGTAAGCATTTTGGGCTACTTCATCATTTCCGTCTATAATCTTGTTAAATTGAGAGACAGCCCCCTCGTAATCGTTGTTTTTGTAGAGCGCATACCCCATATAATAATAGTCGGTATTAGAAAGTTTTCCTTTTTTGCCTTTGTACAACATCAGGTGAGGCAAAGCCTCTTGGTATTTTTTAAGGTTGAAGTAACTTTCACCCACAATTTTGTGCAGTTCCGAAATTTCCTGTGCATTTTTTGTTTTGGCGAGTTGTTTTTCGCCCTCCTCAATAGCGTCATCGTACAACGCCTGACTGAAGTACATATTTGCCTGAAAATAGCTCACATTCTTATCACTATCGCTGGCACTTAGTTCGCCAAATAGCTTTTCAGCTTTTTGGTAGTCATCGGCATCATAAGCCATATAGCCCAAGTAGTATTTAGCATCGTTGCCGTAAGTACTACTGTTTTGCACCGCCTCAAAGTGTGAGCGCGATTCACTTTGTTTGTCCAGTGTAAAAAGAGCATATCCTTTTTGGAAGTTTAGTTTTTCTTTTTCGGCACTATTTAGCCTGAGCGGGTCTACAGAAGCATACCATTCTAAGGCTTCTGTATAATTTCCTTGTTCGTAATAAAGGTTTGCCATTTGCAAGTAAGCATCGGCACTTAGTGGCGACTCGGGGTGGCTTGTAATAAACTTATTTACCAAAGTTTCAGCCCCCTTTTGTCCCAAAATAGCAGCGATTGTAGCCACGTAGTATTCACTTTGTGTGCGTATAGTTTTGTCGTTGCCATTGTTCATTGTTTCTCTAAAGATAAGCTGAGCAGGCTGATAAAGTTTTCGCGCAGATAGCCCCAACCCTTTTTGATACCGTTGTTGAGCATTGGTATCGCTTGAGGTTTCTTGTGCTATCAAAGTACCACTACTTATCAATACCCATAACATTAGTAAGAAAAATCGCTTCTTCATAAATATATTTTTTTTGAATAATTGCTGCAAAGATACAAAATAATGTTTAATGGATAATGATTAATGCTTAAAAGTTTGCTTAATATTGAGCCAAAACGGAGTTATGTTATCCTTAGCTCTGCCTTAGTTACAATTTTGCTCATTTGCTCATTTGTTGTATCTTTGCGTGAAGAATTAATAAATACAATTTCTATGAAAAACATTTTTTTATTCTGTTTAGCCCTTGTAGGCTTTGCAGCAACAGCACAGACCTATGAATTTAAGGTCGTAACAGCAGTAGAATCGGTAGTCCCTTCTGGTATGGGGCGTTCACGCTTGATTTCGGCTAATGAAGACCGCAATTACAAAGATTTTACCACTACCCGCTCCGAAGAAGGCGATGAGCGCAATAAAAGCGACCGCGATGAGATTCGCGTAAAAGGCTTTGACGAAACCAAGTTGCTGAACTTTTTCAATATTGCAGGGATTCGCTTCCAAAATATCGCTGCCAACGATGCCCTTATCACTTCCAAACTCAATGCGATGAGCGAAGAAGGCTGGGAACTTGCCTTCGTTACCAGTGGTGTAGAAAGCAATTCAGGCAAAGAAGATTCTACAGGGCTTTTTATCACCCGTTTTGTGTTCAAACGTTTGAAGAAATAGCTGTTTTACTCTTCCCCTTTTGCGCCACACACTTTGAAACCGCAAATCAATGCGCCACACACTTTGGCAAACTTTAAGAGTTTGCCAAAGTTAATTACTCTTTGAAACGCTAATCAATACCGCAGTTTGTGCACTTATCGCTTCGTTCCTATTATCACCCTATGCAATCCGTTATTCCTGCGGAAGAAAAAGAGGTTACTTATACCGAGTTTCTTCCGTGTGAGGCTTTGCGTTCGTTTATCTATTGCTATTGGGAGCTAAAATCACTTCCGCGTAACACGCCTTTCAGCTACAGAGTAGTTGCCGATGGCTGCATCGACCTGTTTTTTGAATGCAATAATCCGCAGATGAGTTCCCTTATGGGCTATTGCAATACGTATGTAGAGATTCTTATAACGGGGGCTTTTCATTATGTGGGGGTTCGCTTTTTGCCTAGTGCCTTTCCGCTACTTTTCGGTCAGGATGCTTTTGAAATCAGCGCACAAGAAATACCCTTGCGCGAGGTACTGCCTGCACTGGCTACTTATATTGCTCAGCAGTTGGAAATTCCCCTTTCGTTAGCTGCCATTGCACAGCACTTGGACAACTATTTTCTTCGCCACCTATCACAACGCCCTTTGCAGACGGACAACCGCTTTTTCTCCGCCCTTTTGCAGATATTGCAAAGCAAAGGGAGCATACACATCAGTCAGTTAGATACCGGTATCAGTACCCGACAGTTGCGCCGCCTTTTTGACTACTACATAGGCGATAGTCCTAAAGCTTTTAGCAATATTGTGCGCTTTCAGCATATACTAAGTACAAAAGCCTATCACAACCATTCTTTTTTAGACACCTATTACGACCAAGCCCACTTTATCAAATCGTTTAAAACATTCTATGGCGATACCCCGAGTAAGGTGTTAGGCTGAAGAATGTCCGTTTTTTACAATCGTATTCCCTGCGCTTGCGGTACTTTTGCCCCCGAATAACAAATATATTATCAGAATGAAATTAAACGCAGGTATTATCACCGATAAATTAGCCGAGAGCAAAGATTTCTACACCCAAGTATTGCAATTTGGCGTTACTTTTGAAAACGACTTTTATTTGCTGTTGCACACCCCCAATCACGAGGCAGAAATTAGTTTTTTGTTGCCTAACCACCCTTCGCAACAGCCTCTTTTCCAAAAACCTTTTACCCAACAGGGCGTATATCTCACCATTGAAGTAGAGAATGTAGACGACTATTACCACAGCCTAAAAGAGCAGGGCGTACCCATTGCCATAGACTTACGCGAAGAACCTTGGGGCGACCGCCATTTTGCCATTATAGACCCTAACGGCATCGGTATTGACATAGTAACCTATTCAACACCTGAATAAAAATAAAAATCCCCGCTTGTAGAGAAATCTACCGGTGGGGATTTTTTATATCTCCAACTCACAGTAATACCTACACCTTAAAAAAAATATTTATAAAATAATATATAGTAAGTTTGCTTATTATATAAAAACATACTACCTTTGCGCCCGAATAAAGAAGTAAATTTAAATTATATATGAATGTTTTAATTATCAACGGGCATCCTACTATGGAGACGTCTAACGCCAATAAGGCTATTTTAGAAGAAGTAAAACGCTTGCTTCCTGAGGCTGAAGTAAGTAACTTGCAAGCCCTTTATCCTAACTATCAAATTGATGTAACTGCCGAACAAGCTAAACTTGTAAAAGCAGATGTAATTGTATGGCAATTTCCCGTGAATTGGTATTCACTTCCCGCCTTACTGAAAAAATGGTTAGACAACGTGTTTTCACACGGCTTTGCTTATGGCGACAACAAGCTGATGGGCAAGAAACTCATCCTTTCTTTCACTACTGGAGCACCTGAAGAGGCTTACCAACACGGTGGCGCACAGAACTATCCGTTTACCGATTTTCTCAATATTCACCGCCAAACTGCTAATCATTGCAAACTGCTCTTCCAAGAGCCAGTAATCTCTTATGGGATGAAGTACATCCCAGAAGTAATGCCTAAAGAAGTGTTCACAACCCTACAACAAAGAGCCAAAGATCACGCCGCTCGATTAGTTACAAAAATCAAAGAATTAAGTTAATTTGCCAATCGATAAAAATTGCCGTGTAGCAGTGTGTTACACGGTTTTATTCCATTTATAAATGAAAAAGAGACCTATCAAATATTGGATTATCGTGGCGAGCAAAGACCACGTACAAATGGGCGTTGCGGGAGGCTTTGCTCAAGCCTGCCACGGCAAAGCACAGCCTTTGAAGCGTATGCAGGAGGGTGACGGTATTCTCTATTACTCTTCCAAACGCTATTTTGGAAAAGAAGACAAATGCCAAGCCTTCACGGCTATTGGCAGAGTGAAAGACGAAGAAGTCTATGCCTTTCAGATGAGTGAAAATTTCTGTCCGTTTAGGAGAAATATTACTTTTGTAGACTGTGAAGAAACGCCCATAGCCAACCTTATCGAGCTATTGGACTTTATCCCCAACAAAAAAGCGTGGGGATATCCTTTTCGCTTTGGTATTTTAGAAATATCCGAGAACGATTTTAAACTTATAGCTTCTAAAATGTTACACAATGACCTCTCAGCCCTCAATTTTTAATTTGAAAGCCGAAGAAAGCTCAGGGCTTTTACTTTGGCAAGTAAGTATGTTATGGCAACGCGGAATCAAAAAAGTGTTGCAACCTTTCGACCTCACACACCCTCAGTTTGTACTCTTGGCGAGCGCCCAATGGTTTGCCCAACAAGGAAAGGAAATCACGCAGGTATCTTTGGCAAATTTCACCAAGATAGACCCAATGACTACCTCGCAAGTGGTGCGCACTTTGCAGAGCAAAGACCTCATCACAAGGGAAGAACACAAGACCGACACCCGCGCCAAAGTAGTTGCTATCACCGATAAAGGTGCCGAACTCATCGCGCAAGCTGTCGCTAAGGTCGAGGCTTTCGATGATGAATTTTTCAGTATTTTGGCAACCGAACAGCCCTCGTTCAACACTCAACTACACAAACTTTTGACGAATTAGGGAGATTGTTATAAATATTTTTGAACTTTTAGAATTAGAACTATATTAAAAATGGAACAAAAACCTATAACAATAGACGAATGTAAAAGAGCTTATGAACATTTAGTCGAAAAAGGTTATTTTACTGAAAAACATACTTTTGATTTCTATATTGATCATAGAGATAAAGAGTTGATAGAAGTGCTACATAAAATGGGGTATGAGGGAAACCTTTTAGCTTTGGGATACTTTTATCCTGAGTATGGTGCTTTTTATTATGTTATTGATGTAGATAGAATAAGTATGGATGATGCAAAAAAAATAATGTATGATTATATCAAAGATTGGAAAGATGGCAATGAATAAAACTTTGTCCGTTTTTTACAATCGTATTCCCTGTGCTTGCGGTACTTTTGCCCCCGAATAACAAATACATTATCAGGATGAAATTAAATGCAGGTATTATTACCGAGAAATTAGCTGAGAGCAAGGATTTCTAATAAGAGCCTTGGGGCGACCGCCATTTTGCCATTGTAGATCCTAACGGCATCGGTATAGATATCGTAACCTATTCCGCCCCTGAGTAAAAATGAAAATCCTCACTGAAAGAAAAATCTATCAGTGGGGATTTTTTTATTAGAAAATTATTTACTACTTTTGCACTCATCATTCGTAATTCGTCATTAAAATTATGCCTCATACCTCTTCATTACTTTGCAAGGCAATTATAATAGAGACTATAGTTGTTGTTATTTCAGTATATATATTAGGAACAATCTATGGCGGAACAGATGCAGCTGGTTCAATTATAGGAATCATCTTTATCCCCCTACTTGCAGGAGTAATTCCCTCTTTCTTAATAGCTAAAATCATAGAAAAGCACATAAAACTCACTTCTAAAAACCCAATAATAGGTGTTCTTCTATTTTTTGTACTCACCTTTATTTCCGTAAATATAGGCGCTATAGTTTTCAGTTTTTTAAAATATGGTGAATGGATTGAAAGACATCATTTATATGAAATACGAGAAGCATTCTTCTATTCCTGTGGTATACAAACCTTAGGGGTAGCCATTTGGTTAGGAATAAAACTCCTGACTTGTCCGGATTAGTGCGACAAATTTAATTTTCTCAAATAGTCCTTCATAGCCTGTGAGAGACTTGTTCGCATACGGTACTCTTTTTGAGTTATTTTATTAAAAAGTCGTGCATCAGTAACCCTTTTAGCCTCGTAAACGAACTTTTTAATTGAAATTCCCGTCTGCAACTCAATATGTTTGCTCAAAGCTAAGGATATAAAGCAAATTAAAATGTGTAATTTTATAGGTTCTTCCTTAAAATGAAAAATAGGGCGCATTTCAAGGTCGTTTTTTGATATTCTAAACGCCTGTTCCACTCTATAAAGCTCGTGATAACGCTCAATAACCATTGAATTACTAACTTCTTCCTCTTTCAAATTCGTAAAATATCCTTTGATGCCCAAAAGCTGTTTGTTTTTCTCTATTAACTCCTCATTCAAACTTACCTTGCCGCCTTTTTCTTGTACAAACTTCACTTTCTTCTGCCCACTTGGTCGAGAAACTATCTCTTTGGCTCTCTTAATCTGTTTTTCCAACCCGTATTTATCTTTTCGATAGCGAACTGATGAAAAATCACATATCAAAAATCCTTTATTTGTTGAAACTCTTTACCTTTCTCTATCCAAGCATAAGTGGAACGGCTGTTATGCGTAGGATGAACACCATCGGCAAAATACACCACATCCCCTTCTTCCTTTTCTTGAAGAATTTTAGAGAGCGCTTCAGCAAATAGTTTTTGTTTTAAAAGATCCGCCTCACAAGGCACTTCGGTTGTTTTCCTGTAGGAAAAACCAATTCTGTTAAGTAAATCAGCCATTCCTTGTGGAGTATAGGTAACTTCAAAAGTGTCTTTAACCCATTGAGATACTTGTTTTGCATCTGTATAAAGATGTGTGCGTAACTCTTGTTTTAAGGATTCTATTTGAAAAATATTAAGCAGACCTTGATAACCTTTATAACGATTCTCAAGAAGTTTATCTAGTCCTCCTTCAAGATATAAGGAACGATAACGATAAGTAGTAGAAATATCTATACCCAAGCAATCAGCAACAAAAATAGGAGTATTGCCCATAGAAAGCATCAAAATGCAGGTAACTCGGGCATAATCCGAGC
>NZ_KB291329.1:7247-19218 GCF_000318275.2 Capnocytophaga sp. oral taxon 332 str. F0381 | reverse complement strand
CACCATTGGTAACGGTACGAGTATCGCTATTAGCTTTTATTTCGGGTGCTCCTACCACTACAGTAGCAGTAGCCGTATCGCAAGCCGTTACACTCGCTACTTTAGTACATATCTTATAACCTATAGTATAAGTCCCCGATTTAGTACCCGCTGGTACTGTAATCGTACCATCGCTATTAAGCGTTGGCGTTGCCGAGCCTGCTACACCTGTTGCTGGGGTAACAACTGTCATACTTACAGTACCTGTAGTAGCCGTTTGCGTTCCTACCTTATCATTAGTAAGCACACTGTTAGCCGTAGTAGTAGCTACAGCTCCGTGTGTAACAGTAAAGGTATCGCTTTCTGCCTTTATATTTACTAAGGTAATAGTACGCGTTTGCGTAGTGGTATTACCAAAGAGGTCTTTCGCTACAAAGCTCACAGTAAGAGTACCATTAGATACATTGCAAAAATCTGCTGGTGCACTATAGGTATTAGTCAAACTTACGGCACCACAGCTATCAGTAGCGGTAGCTGTACCCAACCAAGTAATAATGTTGGCAGCTGCATTGCGGCAATCGGTTACCAAAGGTGCTGGTGCTGTAAGAGTAGGTGTAGTAGTGTCATTCACTACTATAGTTACCGTTCCACGCGGACTTTCACAACCTGCTGTGGTTACCTGACTTACGTACGCAGTAAGGGTAGTAGTGCTACTTACTTGTGTGTTGATAGTAGGTGTATTGGTTAGAGGTACTGTAGCCGTAGCCGTAGCATACCAGCGCAAGCTGTTGCCACTAAGGGCTGTAGCATACGCCGCAAACGATACGCTATGTGTGCTCGCTGTCGGACACAAAACAGTTGTGGCACTCACAGTTGGGGCTGCAACCTCTGTTATATTTACTATTACTGGTACCCGTGTACTCTCGCAAGTAGGGGTTGCCGAGCCATTAGTAGCCGAATCGGCTATGTAGTAGGTGCCGTTTTGCAACACGGTATTCCTATCTAAAGGAGTACCCGCTGAAGCTACTGTGTATATCTTAAGCGACCTATCATTATCAGTTGAGTCAATCTCATCCCATAAAGTAGCTACCTTAGTACCCGCACAATAAGTGTAGCTAGACGATGCGGTAGGAGTTGCTACTATTTTTACCAGAATAGCTTGTCGTGCACTTTCACATTGTCCGGTTATTTGTGCCGAATAGTAATAAGTTGTATTATCGGTTATCGCAGTAGCGTCAGCAAGCTGGGCAGTAGCGGTAGCCGTAGTGTATACCCTTAAGGTGCCCGATACCAAACCGCCTAAATATTGCTTCAAACTTTGTATTGTATTGCCCGAACACAAGTTCACTGCATTAGGGTTAGGAGTTGCTGTTGTGGGGGTTACAACTACTGTTACCGTTTGGCTCGATTCACAACCATTAGTGCGTTTTACCGTTAGCGTATAGGTAACCGTTAGCGGAGCGGTTAGCTTAGCACCACTATAAGCAAATGTAGGCGTAGGGGTATTGGCTGCCGACAAGTAGCTGGCTGGCGACCACGTATAGCTATCGTAAGCAGGAGCTGCCGCGTTATACACAAAGGTTGCCGAAGCGGTCTCGCAAATAGAGAGGTTAGCTACCAAACCTCCTATATGTGCAGGTGTTGGCAAGGCAACATCTTTATCATCGCAGAGGCATTTGTTATCGGCATTGCGGATAGCCAAACGCAAGCGGCATACTTGCGCTTGATCGGCTAAGTACGTAAAGGTTTGCACCGTAGAGGTTGCCCCAGCCCCTAAGGCTTGCGTAGTGGTGTGGGTAGCGAGTACCTCGCTAGCTTCTACCAAACCGTTGTTGTTAAGGTCGTTATAGAGGCTTACCACTACCGAACCGTTATAAGTAGCCGAAGCAGTAGCCGCATTAGCTATTTTATACTGAATAGTAAGGTTTTCTTTGTTAGCCGAAGGCACCGCAGTAGCTTTTACCTCGGTAATTGAAAGGTCGGCACGCTCGTTTTTGATAACAGCCGTTCTTTCAGGCGAAGTGCTCACTGTAAGAGCAGGGCACACAAAAGAAGGTGGCAAGGTAGGACAAGCAATACCTGTTATCTTATCAGTAGTAAGTACTTTTATATTTCGCTCTGTAGTACAATCTACCAAAGTATTGGCTTTTTGTTTGATTTTTAGGGTTACATCAAAGTACTGAGAATTTTTCATACCTGCTGGTACTACCATTATTATCTCACTATCATTACCTACCGTAGTTCTCGATACTACTGTAGGGTCTGTCCAGTTGCTATTAGCATTAGCTTGTGGGAAATCTGTTCTATCTACCGAAATATCGCTGCTTTGTATGTCGTAAAGTTGCGGGAAACGAATATGCAAACGTGCATCACTACCTATTGCAAAAGAAGGAACAGACGAGTTTACTGATACGCGTACCTTATAAGTAGCCCCATTATCGCAAGCATTAGCATTACCACTTACGTAATTGATTGACGATAATAGCATATTATAGTTGCTAACACTTGCATTTTGTACTCCTGCTACAATAGCTACTACTTTAGGTCCTATAGCTGGTACCCCACAAAGGTTGTTACCCTCTAAGTCTATATCAAAAGAAGAGCCCGATACAAAGTCGCATTCAGGTTGTACATTGAAAATTACTTTGAACTTCTGACTGCTTTCTGTATTAGTACTTACTGAACCAGGCAATGAGCCCTCTGGCAATATATCCGAAAGTTTATAGGTAGTTTTATTAGCAGTAGTTACTACCCCTATCTTTTTACCATCTACAGGGGTATCGGTATTGTACACCTTGCCTGAACCTAAGGGGTATTCCACTTGTACATCGCTGATGATAATCCCTGGTTGTTGGGTAACCACTAAGTTAGCCCCAAATATGTCGCCCTCATCAGTACTTTTTACAATGTATGAGAAAGGCGTTTTAGTACACATAGGCAAACTGGTAGGGTTTGTGCCTACTTCTATTTCTTTTTTGCTTTGGGCAATGTTTACGGTATACTCTAAGAACGTGTCATCACAAGTAGCACGATAGCCTTGTGTAGGGTTGCCTTCGCAGTTCCAGCCTGCATATACTTTAAACTTTATTTGCGGCTGACTACAGTTTGTAAGTTTAAACTTCAAACGGTAGTACTTTTGGTTTGCTGCCCCTACAGATATAGTTTCGTTTAAGAAGAACATCTTCTCGCCCGAAATACTCGTTTCCGGAGTAAGAGTTCGTATTACAGTAGTACCTGCTGCATTGTTTACCTCTTCTAAGCCTTGCACCTCTACCCCTGTAATATCAGGGATAGACACCCACGTATTAGGGGCAGGATTGTTGCGTGCTTCTAAGGCAAAAACAGAGCTTTGTTCGTTCTTGTTAGCCCTAATAGTAGAGCCTTGCCCTTGTGCTGCCATAAGCAGTTGTGGTTTTGCACTAAAAAGAAAAACACTGCTATTAGCTATATTGGTAGATGACCGAGTAGATTCATTAGCATAATGATAATAAAGATCTTCTGCCTCTATTTCGTAATAGCCCACTTCATCAGCAAGTCTGGCAGCAGCTAATTTCTGCGAGTCAGTACCTGTAAATTCTTTTGACTTACAAGAGGCTTGCGCCATTACCTTCAACCACTCATTATAAGTTCTTGCTCCTATCATACCTGGGCGTAGAAAGTATGGATCGGCTGTATTAGTTGGGTTATGATAGGTATATACCCGCTTATTGCCTTCGGTAGTTTCTACCCAATTAGCCAAAGGAATAGTTGTAGAAGAAGAAGTATTATTTCTCGCTTGGGTGGCATCAGCGGTATAGTAATACTCAGGGTTCGCGATAATCTTATATGCCAAGGGCATCTTAAGTACAATCTTCTTCATTAGAATCCCTGGGCGATACTCCTCATAAAGCAAACTACCACTCGCTTGGTTGCGCCCTAAGTGAACATAATAGCCTCCTATATTATTAGGGTAACAACCATTCAAAATAAAACCATTCATACCATTCCACTTGCCGGTTCTACCGAAATCAAATACCGGAATAAGGGCTACTCCACAACGTAAGGCATTGGTATGCACACCTTGAGCGTTGATAGCGGTATCGTTTTTATTAGCTAAGGTATAGAAATAAGAGGTAATACCCGATTGCTCTGCTAAATCTTGACTTTCTGTAGCATTATTTACCTGATAGGTAGCCACTACCGAGAAAGTTTGCCCTGCTGCTAATCCTCCTAAAGGAAGTGCATCGGTAAGATTCCAACGGTAATAATTGGCATTAGCATCGTTGGTGCGCGTTATTACCCCTGTGTCAGTAGCTTGTAGGGTCATTTCGTGAGTACCTACTTTCACTTTGATAGACTTAGGCAACAAATCTGCATTCTTTTTTACTGCTACGTAATAGAAGAGATTATCTGCTCCCTGAGCAGTAGATTGTTTCCCTTCGGCAAAGAACTCTACGGTATCTAAAGGTAATACCTTACGGCGTTGCTCGGGCGATACATTGGCACGCTGCACACGGGTAGCCATTGTAGCATCTGTCCAACCGTAAGAATTATCAGCTCGCTCTACTTTAGTACTAAGCATTTCAGGTCCTTTTACAGTACAAGGTACCGAACAGCCCATTGCAATAGTAGCTGTTTCGCACGCTACAGGAATAGGACAGAAGGTAGTACCATCTTGGTTACGACTCATCATCGAGATGGTGTAAGGGAAGGCTGCCGAAGACCCCATACCGGTACAGTTAGTAAGTTCCAACTCAAAAGAGATATGCCCCCAATAGAATTTTCCATTACCTGTTACCCCTGCAGGAGGTGTATCAGGCGTTGTCCAACTCAGTACCCCTCCAGCAGGCACATCAGCAATAGTGATAGTAGGCGCAGCAGTATCGGTAAAATCATCATTCTTAGTATAGTGAAATACCACATTCTTAAGTCCTACCCCCGAAGGCAACTGCATATAATAGTGATAACGAAGGTCATTTATCCTTCCTCCTTGTCCTTGTAGCTGTTCTTCAGCAGATACCGATGTCATTCCTGGGGTCAAATAACCTTTTTCTGGCGTATTTAAGACTAGCTGTGCCGGAAAAATACTTTTATTGATACGAGTATAAGCTCGTCTATATGTACCTTGAGATTCTACTGATTGGAGGGATTCCCCACAAGCATTGTCATAAAGACAAGTATAAGAAGGATTTATAGATAAATCGTTACAAGCAAAAGGCTTGCCTTTAGATACCAAGTCGTAACAGATACGGATTTCAGCCCCCGGTTTTAGGTCGTCTAAATATCCATCACTGTCTTCATCGGTAAAACCTATATCTTTCCCTGCCAAAGCAGAATTGGAACTAAGTAAAGCCGCATTAGTAGAAAAATCAAATTTAGTAGAACCACCATCATTAGAGGTTTCATCAATAGGAATTTTTGTACCATCAGTAGCAATAATACAAAAGTTAGTTAAATCAAAGTATGTCCGTGCTTGCCACAATTTTTCTATTCTATTGTTATAAGCGGTAGCATCGGTATTATTATTAAAAGCGGTATAGAATGTACCCAGTTTTTGCCCTGTAGCAGCACAAAGCCCCGCACCATACTCAAAATATCTTTTGTTTCTATCACTAGTTTGTATTATTTTAGGTTCATAAGTCCGCACCTTTATATTGCGGTCTACCTTAGTATTCTGTCCGAATAGTTCGGTAGCCGAAAGCCCCCAATAGGGTACATAGCTCAATTTAGGTTGCTTTCCACATAAGGAAGTGGCTATCTTGAAGACTTCGGTAATAGGTACCTCCTCATTACCTAAAAAACCAGCAGACTTGGTAAGGCTGTACAGTGGTTTGCCTGCATTGAGAAAGCCTGCAGGCACAGTACCTACTTGTGCTAAGGTTACCCCTGCTGGTGGTATAAAGCTCACGGTGTTAACCCCCGCAGGGTAATCTATAGAGAAGAAGATAGTGCGCGCCGCGCCTACCCCTGTATTGCGAATACTAAAGGTAGTAGTGTTTACCCCTATTTGGGCAGCAGCTATTGCAGTAACCCCTTGTACGGTTACCACTGGCGGCGTTACCCTATACTGGTTAGAGTTTTTTTCGTCATCTGTTTCGCCAGTTACTTGCGCCTTTACTTTATCGGTAAGAAGCTTTCCTTGTAAGGCATCAGTAGCCAACTTGGTTATTTTACGCTTAATAGTAAATACCACTTCGGTATTGGGTGTACCTACCAGCGTAAATACGGGTGTACCCACAGGGCTACCCGCTACGAGTGCCACCGAAGTAGCATTCAAACCCACAGCTGCCGAACCTGCCACATACTCAATGCCCGTAGGCAAGGTAACAGTTACCTTAGCAGTGGTTTTAGTAGAAGGTAACTTTATCTTAATAGTGAGGGTACCAATTTCAAAATTGTTGTTATTAGCAAACTGCACTTGGTCATCAGCCACTACACTATTGACGGCTACCTGGGCATTTGCTCCCCACGAAAAGACTAATAATAAGGCTACTAAAAGCCCTCTAAACATTTGTTTGTTAAGTATCTGCATCATATATAGTTTTTCTGTAATATAAAGGATACATAAGTATCCGGCTGCAAAGATACAAAAATTTTAACAAATAACTAAAAAATTACCTCAATTTGAGGGTTACTATAGTTATTACTGCCAAAAATATTCCCACTATCAAAAAGCGCATCACTATTTTACTTTCGTGGTAACCTTTTTTCTGGTAATGGTGGTGCAAAGGCGACATCAAAAATATACGTTTGCCTTCACCATATTTCTTTTTTGTGTATTTAAAATAAGCTACTTGCAGTATCACCGATAAATTTTCAATCAAGAAAATACCACATAATACAGGTATCAGCAGCTCTTTTCGCACGGCTATAGCTATTACAGCTATAATGCCTCCTATAGTTAGGCTACCAGTATCGCCCATAAACACTTGCGCTGGATAGGTATTATACCACAAAAAGCCTACTAAAGCACCTGCAAAAGCAGCTATAAAAACGGTAAGTTCGCCCACTCGCGGTATATACATTATATTCAAATATTCTGAAAAGATAATATTCCCTGAAATCCAAGCAAAAATACCCAAAGTGAGTACTATAATAGCTGAGCTTCCTGCGGCAAGTCCATCAATACCATCGGTGAGGTTTGCCCCATTGGATACGGCTGTAACTATGAGGATTACTATAGGTATAAAAACAAGCCATACATAATTATGATAGTTATTGCCAGTCCAAGCGATGAGGTCGGCGTAATCAAATTCGTTATTTTTCACAAAAGGAATGGTTGTTTTGGTAGATTTTACTTCGGGTACGGGTTGTTCTATAGTAGTGTTTTGAGCTACTACTTCGGTACGAGCCTTTCTTAAGCTCATTTTTTCGTTTTTTACGGTTACCGCATCGTTAAAATAAAGAGTTGCGCCCACGATAATCCCCAAGCCTACTTGTCCTAATACTTTAAAACGCCCTTTCAATCCGTCTTTATTTTTCCTAAAGGTCTTGATATAATCATCTAAAAAGCCTATAGTTCCCATCCACACAGTAGCTATAATGAGCAAAATAGTATATACATTATCCAACTTGCCCAATAATAGTACAGGAATGAGAGTTGCCAAGATGATGATAATCCCTCCCATAGTGGGGGTTCCTGCTTTTTCGTTTTGCCCTTGCAAGCCTAAATCACGTACGGTTTCGCCTATTTGTTTTCGTCTTAAAAACAAGATAATACGCTTGCCGTAAATTGTAGATATCAACAATGAGAGCATCAGGGCGAGTCCTGCTCTAAACGACAAGTATTTATATAATCCTGAACCAGGAAAATCGTAGTATTTTTCTAAGTTTTCTAATAAGTAGTACAACATTTCTTTAATATTATTTTTTTAGCAATCGTGCCATATAAAAACCATCATAGCCCGAAGTATGAGCCAATATAACTTCTTCGGCTTCCAACTGAAAATCTTTACCTTTTTCTGAAAGCAAAAACTGCTCTATTTGTTTTTTGTTTTCAGAGGGTAGTATAGAGCAAGTGGCATATATCAATTTACCACCTTGTTTTACTAATTTGCTGTATTGCTGTAGTATTTCTTGCTGGGTAGTGCGTATTTCATCTAAAAATGAAGGTTTTAGTTTCCATTTGCTGTCGGGGTTGCGGCGCAATACGCCCAAGCCGCTACAAGGGGCGTCTATCAGTACCCTATCGGCAGAGGCTTCTAAGCGTTTCAGGGTGCGTGGCTCTATGAGTTTGGTTTCTATATTGAAGAGTTCGTTGCGGCGAGCGCGGCGTTTTAGTTCCTGTAGTTTATAATCGTAGATGTCCATAGCAATCACCTGCCCTTTGTTTTTCATCAGGGTAGCGATATGGAGTGTTTTGCCGCCAGCCCCTGCGCAACAGTCGATTACACGCTTTACAGAGTCGTCTATCTGCATAAAAGGAGCTACTTTTTGAGAAGAGGCGTCCTGCACCTCAAAAAGTCCGTTGGTGAAGGCTGTTGTACTAAAAACGTTCGCACGCTCCACCAGCTGCAATGCTTCGGGGTATTGCTGCAGTGGGTAACTTTCTATTTTTTCGGCTTGTAGGTATGTTTTGAGGTGAGGTACAGAGATTTTAAGCGTATTGGCACGCAATACCACAGGAGCCATCGTGTTTAGGGCGGCAAGTTCTTTTGTCCAAAGCGTTTCGCCTAATTCGCTTACTCCCAACTCGTCTAACCAATCGGGGACAGACTCGCGTAGCTTTCTCACTTTAGAAAGCTCGTCATATCGTCCTTTGATGCGGCGTTGTGGGGTATTTTCAAAATAATTTCCCCACTCTGGCAAGTTAATTCCTCGCAAGGTAGCCCATACGGCAAACATTCGCCTGAGATTATGCACCGTAAAAGGGGCATTTACTTCGGCAATTTCGGCATATAGGCGTTTCCAGCGCACTATCTCATAGGTAGTTTCGGCTATAAAAGCCCTGTCGCGCGCTCCCCAGCGTTTGTCTTTTTTGAGTTGTTTTTCAACTATTTTATCGGCTTGTTGTTCGTTATTGAAGATTAATAACAGTCCTTCAATGACGGCATCTACTAAGTTTCTGTGTAATTTCATTATTTTGCAGTGAGGGTACTAAGAGTATTTTCGGCTGCAAAGGTACAAAATAATGTTTAATAATCTGCCATTATCAGTTATATAAACTTTGGCAAACTCTTAAAGTTTGCCAAAGTGTGTGGGGCAAGCTAACAACTAAAAACTAATGACTAACAACTAAAAAAGTGTCCAAGTGAGGGTTACAGCGAAGTTGTTGTTTTGTGTTTCGAGGGTAGCTTTGTCGGTAAGGATGCTTTCGTAGAGAGCAAATGTATTGGTTTGCTTTGCAATATCATAAGAAGCATCTATGCGCACGCCTCCTAAGGTTACCCCCACGCCCATAGCGTAACCTTTTAAATCGCCTACTGTGGCTATTGTTCTGCGGTAGGGGCTTTGTTCATAGCGATAACCTGCTCGCACACTAAAGTAATTTATAGATTTTGGGTCGTCTTTGAACAATAGGAAGGGGAATCGCAATTCGCCTCCTATGCGCAGTGCTGAAGTATCGCCAAGCTCACTTTGTATGACAGCATTTTCGGCTGCAAGGTTGTTGCTTCTGAATTTCAAGTTATTATAAGAGCTATGCACATAATCTACACTGAGTATAGCTCGTTTTTTGATAAGGTAGGCTGCACTGGCTGTCCATTGTGCAGGAGTACGGAATTTATATTCGCGTTCGTACCATATTTCATCGCCATATCTATTAATCAGCTCTACATCGTAATTTACATTTTTCGGAATACCTTTCACGGTGCCGTAAAGCACTTGTCGGCTTTCTTCTTTCATTCGGTACCAAACGGGTGATTGATAGCTTGCCCCTACCCTAATGTTTTCTGTAAGTTTGGCAATTCCGCCCAATTGTAGCGAAAATCCTTCGCCTGTGGTATTGATATATTGCTTATGATTGGCATAAGTGAGGGAAGATGTACCTTTGAAGTCGTTATCACGGAGGCTATACATTGCCTTTTCGTTGATATTGTGAATATTGAGGTTCATACCCAATGCTATAAAATCGCCCACTTGGGTAGCGAAGTTGATATTGGCTTTATTTACATAACCAGAGCGTTCTATTCTATAGCGTTGCAAGCGCTCTTGGTCTTTGCCTAAGGCTGTATAGCCTACATTGGTGGTGGAAGTGGTTGTGGGTGCTACCAATCCTGCTTGTAACCCAAGATAAGCCATTTGGGCTGCATAACCTTTTTGCTTGCCTAAAGTAGCGTAATACTCGCCTATGGCGCGTTGTCCTGCTTCGGTGTCATTATTAAAGTTCATACCCGCTGCAAAAAGTCCGTAAGCAAACGGATTGCCGCCGTTGCCTTTTAGCAGATAGTTCTGAAAATAATTATCTAAGCCTTTGGTGTTATAAGCCTCGTACGTAAACTTATCATTATCAAAATTTTTAGTTTTTTGATAGTTGAACGCTACACTTATTTTCTTGAGGGTAGGAGATACATTGGGGATTGCAAATACAACTCCAAACTGGCTGACATCAAAGTCGTTTTTGTTACTTTTGGCTTTTCGGTCTAAAAAGCCTATATCGAGAGTTTGATTTTTGTTGTTGAGTGAAAAGTTTATTTCGCTACTGCCGAAGAAGGTACTTCCTGCGGGATTGATATTCACTGCCGACATATCGCCTCCTAAAGCTCCAAAAGCTCCACTCATTGCTTTGAAACGTGCCGTACCCGATAGTTCTTCGGTACTATATCGCAGGGCATCGGTATGGTTTTGCGCTTTTGCAGTGATGCCTATCAATAAGAACAGAGTAATTATGCTTATCTTTTTCATTTTCAGTATTTTTTAATCTCTATTAGGACTTTTATAGCCTCTTGAGGAGTCGCTATTTGAGCTACTATTGTAATTACCGCTATTGCTGTTGTAATTATAATTGCCGCTATTGCTGTTGTAATTTCTACCCATTTGGCTATTGTTGTAGTTTCGGCTATCGGACTGTCTTCGTCCGTAAGCTTCGGTATTGTAGTTGTAATTGTATTCTTCATAGCGATTGGGGTCGCCACGGCGCCCGTCATCTTTTATAATAGCACGCCCTCTGCCGTAATAGGGCACTTGGTTGCTATAGGAGTTATGGCGATAAGAGTTATCGGGCTCGTAATAGTATTCACGAGGGTGCTGATAGCCATAATTGTAGCCTCCGTAATAGCCATAACCATAGGGATAGTAGTAGCCATAATAAGGGTAATAGCCGTAATAACCTCCGTAAGGATAATAGCCATAGGGGCGATAGCCGTAATAATCGTAATAGGGGCTATAGTAATAGTTGCCCCAGCTGCCCCAATAGGGGTCGTAACTGCTCCAGCCTAAAGAGAACCCCCAGCCGCTGCGGTAGGGTGTGTAATAGGGATAATAACCATAATTATAGGGGTAGTAATAGCTATAAGGATAGCCATAGCGGTTGTGGTTATATATATTTACATTCACTTGTTGCGCATTGCTACCCCATCCGCCATAGGTTTTGCCTCCTGTATCATAGGCTGAGGAACGATAGCTATTTACATCGGTAAAAGCGGTGTAGGTAGTATCGGGGGCTTGCTTGTACTGTTGTGCTTTTTGGGCAAAATACTCTTTGTAATTATTGTGTAAATGGCGAGGGGGTTGATTTTCGTCATATCTGTCGTGGCGAGGAGCCTCATATTGGTAGTTTCTTTCGGGCATAATATCGCCATAGATGCCATCGGCATAATAGTAACTACCACAGGAGGTAAGCAGGCATAACGAAGCCGCCCATAGGGGGAGCTTTGTTATCATCTTCTGTAATTTGTTATTCCTTTCCATAAATATTTATTT
Organism: Capnocytophaga sp. oral taxon 332 str. F0381; assembly: GCF_000318275.2. NCBI lineage: Bacteria > Pseudomonadati > Bacteroidota > Flavobacteriia > Flavobacteriales > Flavobacteriaceae > Capnocytophaga > Capnocytophaga sp. oral taxon 332. The sequence goes on along the minus strand of NZ_KB291329.1, from coordinate 7,401 downwards.
ATTAAAAAACGATTCTTGATTGATAGGCAGTCTTTGCCTTAATAATAGTAAATCAATTTTTGTGCCAAAAACAATGTTTTAAGATTAATGTTTAATGATAGTGCAAGCCGCACAGTTTTTTTTTATCCTTCGCTCAACCTTCGCTCAACCTTCG
>NZ_KB291329.1:0-7227 GCF_000318275.2 Capnocytophaga sp. oral taxon 332 str. F0381 | reverse complement strand
TCGCTCAACCTTCGCTCAACCTTCGCTCAAGGTTCGCTCAAGATTCGGTGAGAGTGGGGGGCAAAAATAGCGAAAAAAAAACTTTGGCAAACTCTGAAAGTTTGCCAAAGTGTGTGGCGCAATCATACTTTTAAAACTTTTCGGACACCCTCTGTGTGGTGCTTTGCGCTATTTTGTGATTGGCTATTACAAGAAAGTACCGCTGCTTTCGGGAGATAGATTTGAAGCTAAAATGTCGCTTTGATCTTTTTCTATTTCTTCTTGGCTTACACCAAATTCACGCATTGCGTCTTCCACTTGCTTGTATTCTTTTAGAATATCGGTATAGATATGTATCGGGATTTTCACATCTAATATTTTATTATTAGGGACGGTATTATACGCTAAATCGGCAGGCTTGCTGCTAAAGTAACCCAATACTATTCGCAAATCAAAATTGATATAGGTTCGTTTTACTTCAAAAAAGCCTTTCAATCCTATCTGTTCTTGGCGAAGTACTCCTTTAGGGGCGTTTGGATTTTTATCAATTCCTGCTCCCCCTTTGATGTACAGCTCTTCAGGATTGGTATCGCGGTATTTGTAGTTGAGTGCTTCTGCTTGGGTAGGAACAGTGGTATTGCTGGCTACTGCTACAAAGTTATTGGCAACAAAAAAGAATTGATAGTGATTGGGGTTGTTGCCCGTACTTAGCATTGTGTTTATACGCTTACCACTTGCATCGTAAAAAATCAATTCTATACCATATAAGCTCACTCCTTGATTGCTGTGGTGATGGTGGTCTTCGTCTTCATCATCGTGATGGTCTTCTACTACATCTGCTCCTTCCCAACGGATAGCGGTGGGGTTATTGGCAGCAGGTGTAGGCACGCCATTTACATTATTGAAGTAAAAATGCTGTACCGTTTTGAGGTATTTCACGGGGTAATCGGGGTTGCCGTGAAAATAGCCGTGAGAATGCCCTTTGGTAAAGCGCACTTCGAGCTTGCTCCAAGTTGTTACAAATGTTTGAGTAGCTGTTGAAGCAGTAGTAGAGGTAGCAGTTTGGGGGTTTTGTTTGCTTGGAGGTGTTATTTTATCATCATTCTTATTACAAGAAAAAGAGATAAAAGCAATAGACATTGATAACAATGCGATTTTTAAAAAATTATATATGTTTTTCATTGTTTTTAGTGTTAAAAGGGTTATTGTTTAATTTCTATGGGGAGTATCATATCGGAATCCAACTGAAAAGCATTGCTATATTCAACCACGTTGTAAGGGCGCTCTTCTTTAGTTTGAGGATTTAACTTGTTGGCTACAATAAAGTGCGCTAACTTGATGCGCAACTTATAATTGCCCACAGTTGCCTCATCTTTGATATGAAAAATGCCTTTTAGCCCGATAGGGTCGCGCAATTCTGGGTGTTTTTTATCCCAAGTGCGCAAACGCAAACTTACTCCTTGTGTGCCATAAGTGCCATTCTCTGGGTTGGTATCCTCATAAGTGTAGTTTACAAGGTTGTTCATAGCCTCTACCATAGCGGCTCTTCCTTCGCCATTTTTGGGATATTCACCTTGAAATAGCTGAAAAAAGTGCTGGTGAATAGGTGCCATTTCGGCAGTTACAAACTCGTGGTTCATACGCTGTCCGTTGTTGTAATACACTATCTCGAATAGGTATTCGTGCCCTACTTTCCATTGTACAGGCGAAGTAATGTCATACTCTATTCCTTTAGGCGACTTATCGGCGGTGCGTTCTTGCACCTCTCTAGTAGCTTTATCGGTGATGATAAACTGTACCTTGTCGGGCATATCGTGTCCTCTGTCTTTAGTTTCATCGGTAGGGGCTGCGGGTTTGGTTTTGTCTTTACTACAGCCACTTACTGCGAAACACACTAAAACTATCATACTGATAGTTTTTAAATAACCTATTATTTTTTTCATTTTTGAATACTGTTTAAAAATTATAATTTAACCTTACAAATACATTTCTACCCAAATCGTGGGCGTAATACCTAAAGCGATTGGTGTACTCTTTGTACTCGGTATTTAAAAGGTTTTCGGCAGAAACTCTAATGCTTAGCGCTTGCTGCTTGCTAATATTTAAGGTAGTGCCTATATGCGCCCCGAAAAGATGATAGGCATCGGGGGTGGTGGGCACTAACTCTTGGGCAGGTTCAAAGCGGGTTTGCTTAGCCACAAAAGTATGTTCTATACCTATTGTAAACTTCCTCATAAGCTTTGTACTGCTATCGGCATTCCACTGCAACTGCTGGCTTAGGCGCGGAGCGGGTATAAACGGAAAGTAACGCTGGGTGCGCATCTCATTGGCAAAAACTACCGAGCTTTTTAGTTCATACGCTAAGGTGTGGTTACGCTGTCGGTACCATTTCAGCAGCGGCAGTCTTGCTTCGAGGTCTATCCCTCTAAAGAAAGCATCGGCTTGGGTGTACTGAAAGATAGGGTACACGCCCGAAAAAAGAGTACGCACTTCGCCTGTAGGGTAATCGTAAATGTAATTTTTTATCCATTGCAAATACATATCTACATTGAGCCGTAATGTGGAGTGGCTATAAGTAAAGGTAGTGAGCCACTTAAGTCCTGTTTCGGACTGTAGTGTATCATCGCCTAAATCATAAGTACCTGCCCCATGGTGTAACCCACTGCTGTACAGCTCGTTTACGTGAGGAGAACGCCAAGCCAAGCCTATGCTGGTGCCAATGTCTATCCAATTATGATGGTAGTAAGCGCCCGCATTATAGGTAATGTTGTGAAACTGGTGTTCGCCCCCGTAGCGTTGCGAATACATATCGTAACCATCGGCATTCAGGTACTTGTAGTCATACCTAAGTCCTGCCTCAGCCAACCAATTGTGCTGTTCATAACGCTGAATGCCAAAAGCTCCGTAACTAAGCGAAGCAAAATTTGGGATTACAGGCACTACTCCCGTACCGGGCTGGTTGTAGTTATCTTGCTTGCCAAAACTCGCCCCTATCATCGTTTGCCAATGCTTATAGTTATGCTCCCAATCTACGTCGAGGGTGTGAGTGGTGAGCTCCATATTCAGGGCAGGGATACGCGTTCTATCCATACGGCGCACGCTAAACTCTTGGCGTATATCTTTCTGAAAAGCGTATTGTGCCGTGAGCTTGCCGCCAAAAGGCATATAGTAAAACGCTTTGGTTTTCAGCAGATGATGCACTACCTTTTGTTTGGGCGCATTGATAGTGTACGAAAACGGATAGGTAGTAAGCGGCTTCCCGATTTCAAACCTGCCTAACAAATCGTCTAAATTACCAATATGCGACCCGTAGAACACGCTGCTCTCATTCTCATAGCGGCTGTAGAACACTTCGGCAGTACCTTGCTTTTGTTGTACACCTGTAGCTACCGAAAAATTCGCCTCGCGGGCTGCGGTGTTGTTCAGCAGATAGTGAGCTGTACTGAGGTCGCCAGAGCGTTTCAGCGTACCTTGCACGCGCCACGCCCACGAATGGAACTTAGGCACTGAACTTTCTGCAACTGCGGTAAGGACTGTTTTTCTGCCATTGGAAGCGAAAGAAGGCGCCAATCTACCGTGTAGCCCATCGCCATAGGGCAACTTATTAGGCGCTATGAGGATGACTCCCCCAAGGGCATCAGAGCCATAGCGCACGGCATTAGCGCCTTTTACTATGGTTATCTGGTCGGCTACCATAGGGTCTATTTCGGGAGCGTGGTCGGCACCCCATTGTTGTCCCTCTTGGCGCACCTCGTTATTGAGTATCAAAATACGATTGCTGTGCAAGCCGTGAATAACAGGCTTGGCAATGGTAGCCCCCGTTTGTATCATCGAGACGCCCGCTGTTTGGGTAAGTATTTTAGCCAATTCGTCACCCAAATGCTGCGTAAGATTCTCTTTTTTGATAACTTCAATTTTGCAAGGGAACTTGCAGTTTACTCTCGTGGGGTTATTACCTACTACCGTTACAGCCTCCAGCTGACTTACTGTTTCTTTCATCACTACCTTATAAGGTTGTGCAATAGGCAGCGCAAGCGTTGCTTCGTAATCGTGATAACCGAGATAGGTAATTTTGATAGGATAAGAACCTTTGCTTGTTTTCTCAATAATTGCTTTGCCGTTGCTATCGGTGAGGTAGTGTTTGCCCATAAAGTGCACCACCGCCCCTGCCAATGGCAATTGCTGCGTATCTTCTACTTGCAGTTGTAATTGGCTTTGCCCCAAAATAGGAAGCGCACACAAAAGCAGCAGAAGAGTAAATATCTTTTGCATAGAAATTGAATTTAGTTGTTAGACCTTAGTCGTTTGTTATTAGACCTTAGTCATCAAATACTAAGCGTTAACTACTAAATTAGCAGGAGGCCCTCGTGAGAAAACAACAGAAGTTGTTTGGTAAATATTATTTTGAAGAAAAAAAGTAGTTACTTCAGTAGGTAGTTCTATAAGGAAGTGAAGAACGCTTGTACCAATAAAGTACTGATGTAACTGTAAGAAAATACAATCGTAGTGGGTGTTTACAGATGAAAAGTGAGCTTTGTGGTGGCACTCATCACCCGAAGCTATAGCACATAACTCTTTCTCTGTAAGGTGTTTATGAAAAAACTCTCCTACAGGAAATGCGACTTTCAGCATACATAGCAGTAGCAAAAGGACGCCATAACGATTATGCAAATGCTTCTTTTTCATAGTCTTGACGGCACAAAAGTATAAAAAAAAATAATAGCTAACAAGAAAAAGATGAATTTTAACAGAAAAAATAGAAAAGGCTACCTCAAAAAAGTGGGGTAGCCTTTTCTATCATATAAATAAAATCGCTATTATCGTTTTTCTTTTAACGACCAACCTGTTTGCAAACCGATGATGAAGTATACCAATAGCAATTCACCAAAAGCCAAGAGCAAGTCACCTGGAATACGCAACCAGCGAATGATTTGCATATGTTCTGATTGCATAAACGCTTCAGAACGAGCTGACCAATAGCCATTTTGGATAGCTTCTATCGCTTGCAAGATACCTACAGGCAACAAACTGCCTACTAACATTACTAACAGACCTATATTGATAAGCCAGAATGCCCACGCAAGGAGTTTGCCATTCCAATGACGATCGGGGTAAAGACCGCGTAATACGAATAGTATTAAACCTATACCTAAGATACCATACACTCCAAACAAGGCTGCGTGCCCGTGAACTGCGGTGGTGTTCAACCCTTGTATATAATAAAGCGCTATAGGAGGATTGATAGCAAATCCGAAGATACCTGCACCAAGGAAGTTCCAAAAACACATAGCTATAAAGCAGTAAATAGGCCATTTATAAGCTTTTATCCACTCTGTAGTTTTAGAAATTTTGTAGTTGTGATAAGCTTCGTAACCGATGAGTACCAAAGGTACAATCTCTAAAGCACTAAAGGTAGCACCCAATGCCAATACTCCTGTAGGGGTTGCGCTAAAGTATAAGTGGTGGAATGTACCCAAGATACCTCCTGCCAAGAATACAATTGTAGAGAACAATACTGAAGCGCTTGCTACTTTCAAACGCAATAAGCCCATACGTGAGAACAAAAACGCTGCTACTACAGTAGCGAATACTTCAAAGAAGCCTTCTACCCAAAGATGCACTACCCACCAGCGCCAGTATTCGGCAATAGCCATATGTGTTTGGCGTCCGTACATTAATCCTGCACCATAGAAAGCAGCAATAGCTATAGAGGCTAATACAAAGAGCAATAATAAGTGTCTGTTTTCGTCTTTTTTACGCAAAGCAGGCAACAAGGCTCTTACCATTAAGAACAACCATAAGAACAAGCCTACAAGCAATAAGATTTGCCAGAAACGACCCAACTCTAAATACTCATATCCTTGGTGACCAAAGTAGAAGTTTTCTACCAAGCCTAATTTTTGCATTACTCCAAACCATTGTCCTGCCAACGAACCTAATACAACTATCAACAAGGCAATAAAGAGAACATTCACGCCAAGACGTTGGTATTTAGGTTCGTAGCCTGATACTGCAGGGGCAATATAAAGCCCTGTAGCCAACCAAGAGGTTGCAATCCAGAAGATAGCCAGCTGCACGTGCCAGCTACGGGTAATAGCTTGTGGTAATATCAAATCAAGTGGGATACCGAAGAAACCTTCACCCTCTACCCCGTAGTGAGCTGTAATTACCCCAGCTACCATTTGTACCAAGATAAGCAAAGATACAATCCAAATATATTTGAGAGTAGCTTTCATTGAAGGGGTAGGCTTTAAACCACGCATAGGGTCTTGTGCAGGAAGATGTTCGCTTTCTTCTTCTTCTTTGTTGCTTGCGTGGTAATATACCAATAAACCAACACCAAAAAGCAACATTAGCACGCTAAAGCCCGACCACATTTGTAGTGAAGTAGAAGGGTGGTTACCAATCACAGGGTCATAAGGCCAGTTATTGGTATAAGTAACATCACTACCTGGGCGGTTGGTACTACATACCCAAGAAGTCCAAGTAAAGAATGCACTCATTTGTGCCATACGAGCTTCATCTTTGATAGCATTATCGGGGATAGCGTAATGCACACGAGTAGTTTTAAGTGCAGGGTCGTTCATAAACAAGCGACGGTAATAGTCAGCAAGTTCTTTAGCAACTTTAGCACGTTCTGGCGAGAAGGTAATCACGCCTGTAGCTTCATCAAAGGTATTGTTGCGCAATTCTTTACGCAATCTTACCTGATACTTAGCTTGTTCTTCTTCAGTAAGCTCGCTATACACTTTACCGTCTTCTTCGGCATAAATTTTTAGCAAAGCTTCTGATTCGCGGTGTAGGTAATCAGCATTCCAGTCGGGAGCGATGTAAGCTCCGTGTCCCCAAATACTACCTACTGTTTGACCACCCATAGATTGCCAAACATTCTGACCATCTTTAATGTCTTGCCCTTCATAAAGAAGATCGCCATTATTAACGACAATCTTAGTAGGGAAAGGCGGTGCTGTACGGTAAATTTCAACACCGTAAAAAATCAGCACAAGGAATGAAGCGGCTACTGTCGCTCCAAGCCAAAACCATAATTTTTTAGCTGTCATAACAATTTAAAATTAGTGTTTTTAATTTCACGCTGCAAATTTATAAAAGATAATTATATCTTTAATGAAAAAAAGATATTTTTTTCCGATAATATTGATATTTAGAAAGATTATCAATTAAAACTCAATCCCCAACAACAAACACACAGCACAATCCCCCAACAAAAAAACCAGCGAGTGATTTCTC
>NZ_KB291328.1:6104-7244 GCF_000318275.2 Capnocytophaga sp. oral taxon 332 str. F0381 | reverse complement strand
TATATCTTAGTTTTTATAGGGTAAATTAAGTTCTGTATTAAAGCAGTTAAAGATAAAGCTGAAAACTCCACCAGTCAGACCCTTTGGGAATACGATGTGCTGGGCGTATTGTAGCAGAAACTCAAAATGGGCATCGCATCACCCATCAGTACAATGCTTATGGCAATCGCACAGCGATGGAAAGTAGTTTGGGTGCAAAGCTGCAACACACCTACAATGAGTGGGGAGAGTGTGTGCGCACAGAGGTAAACCAACAAGCACAGGCGCAAACGCAAGCACAAACAACCACTCCCATAGCCTTATGGCAAGCGAGTTATGGTTATAATCGTATGGGCTGGGAGGTAGCACGATTTTTGCAGGGTGATGTAGTACAGCGGTAATGTTCCAGATATGTTGTTAAATCCTCATTGATAAGGCACGAGCTACAAGCTCGCGCCAGCGGGGGAAAATATAGTAGACACCACACATATGAAAGATATTAAAAAGAAAAAACATCACTAAATACATAAAAAAATGGACAAGTACACTAATTCTTTTAATATTAAAGTATTTTTAAATAGTAGAATTATTAAGGCAGATATAGAGGTAAGGGAAGAAAAAGAATATAATCCTATCATTAAGGATTTGATTTCAGGGAGAGAATGTCATTTAGAAGGCTTATTCAAAATTTTTCTTATGAAATATAAAGATCAAGAAGGCACTATATTATATAGTAAATCAGATCGTTTAAGTGATGCTTTTTATAAAATTTGCAACAAGGCTGATACACATAAAATTAAAATGCTTATTAAAGGTTGCACTTTAGGTTATTTTATGATCCCTAAATTACAGAACACTATAAAGGCAATAAATTTAAAAATTGGAGAACGAATTAATACAGAAAATAAAATTGTTTGTATTTTTGACATAGAAGAAAATATTAATAATATTGCCCCCTTTAGCCAAATATTAGAGTATTATAAAAAATGGCTACTCTCTATTAAAGGATTACCCTATTGAGCAAATATCAACCACATTGGTTGTCATATTAAACACACGAGTTTTGATTATGATGCAGTAGATAGTGGCACGAGCTGAAAGCTCGCACCAGCGGGGGAAAAACTATTGAAAGAATTTGAAAATTCACACTAAAATATATTA
>NZ_KB291328.1:2954-6084 GCF_000318275.2 Capnocytophaga sp. oral taxon 332 str. F0381 | reverse complement strand
TTGTGAATTTTGAATTGGGCACGAGCTGCAAGCTTGCACCAGCGGGGGTATTACTATTGAGTTTGAATATGCTAATGGAGGGACACGTCCAACAAAAGTAACCTATACTGCTACAGCACCTAATGGAGAAAAACTATCGAAAGAATTTGAAAATTCACACTAAAATATATTAAAGATGAATGATTTAGAAATTGCAAAAAATGTAGTCGTAGATTTTATAAAGGAAATGAATCTATGGGAAAAAGAATGTAACAACATTGAGAAGGAGGTAAGTCTTTCTTATCAAGAAAAAACAGAGAGAAAGAAGGAGTTACTTGTGAAATTATTTAATAAATTTTGTACAAATAAAAAGCGTACTTATGGGCGTCCTAATGTTATAGATTATGGAACTAACGGTTATTATGAATACGATCCTGATAAAGAAGTAATAGAAGAAGTAACAGAAGAAAATAAAAAAATAATAGTTATAACTTACAGAGAATCTCCACTGAAAACTAAGTATATGTATATACTTTTAAAAAAAGGAGAGTATTGGCTCATTGATTCTAAAAAAAAATGTTTTCTTTTAGACGATAAATGGAAAGCAATATTTTTATAGATGATATACTCACAAAATTTGAATTTTAAAATAAGAGATAACACCCGTTAGAATATGTCTACAGGTATATTAGGTTGGTTCTTTGGTAAAGTTCCTAATAAGGCGTTCAATAAAGGAGTGGAGAAGGTAGCTAATCACCATTCTCACAAGAGTTTTGGGCAGCTTTTTGAGGAAGCTACTGAGGAGTCGTATGTTTGCAAATTGAAATATTAATTGTAATTTTACATTTAAAATAAGTACGGATTAAAACCGAGCAGTGGTCGTATGGCATCATGCAGCATATGATGAAAAAACAAATTCATGTATAATGCAATTAGTTTATACCTCAGAACACAAAGCAAAATTACCTCATGAAGGAGCTGTTAAACAATTTGAAATTGGAGTTGAATATGATACTAAAGCTGCTAAAGATAAAGCAAAAGAATTGAATGAAAAATACCATTAGAAAAATGAGAGAGACAAAAATTAAGTTTGATAAAGATCTTTCAAAAGAAATTTTTATTAGGAAAATAAATAAGAAAATTAGACTAATCTTATCTGATGATTTGGACGCTTCAGAAGAGAAATTAAGTGATAGTTATTGCAAAAAAATAGCTGATTTTATAGATAACTTTTCAAAATGGTACAATAAATGTATGGATGCTGTTAAGGAATGGGGTGAAAATATTTATCATATAAATATAGAATATGATGAGATAAAACTATTAAAAATTTTCATTCTGTTTGAACAAAATGAATGTGAATTATTCGGATTAGGATTTAGGACAGAGTTTGATATTGAACATGGTTGCGGCATTAAAATTAAAGTAGAAGATGGTAATTATAACATTGTAGAGATAGGTACAGCTGACATTGCTTTTTGCTAAAATAATATATCATCTATGACCTAAGCGAGCGACCTAATCTCAGTAGAGATAAGGACAACTTGTTGGTTTACGACAAGGAAGAGCCTGTAACTGATAACCTTATCACTTGGGTGTTTGATGAGAACTCCTTTGTGCCTGCGGCTAAACTTGTAGGTGATAAATCGTATAGCATCCTCACCGACCATTTAGGAACGCCGTATGAGGCGTATGATGAAAATGGGGAAAAGGTGTGGGCACGAGAGTTAGATATTTATGGGAATGCTATTGCTGGGGATAGTTCGTTTATTCCTTTCTTATATCAAGGACAGTATTATGATGAGGAGATTGGGTTAGCTTATAACCGTTTCCGTTATTACTCACCTGAAAGCGGTACTTATATTAGCCAAGACCCGATAAGGTTGGCGGGGGGACTGGCGTTTTATGGGTATGTATTCGATTGTAATGGGTGGATTGATCCGTGGGGGCTAGAAAATGTGTATGTTGTGTATCAAGCTCCTGTTTTAGATGCAAATGGTGTACCAACAGGAGAAATATATACGGGAAGAACAAAAGGTATAGGGAGTAAAGATTCTACAGAAGATATTTCAAGAGCATTAAAAAAACGTAAATCAAACCATCACAGAAAAGATATAGGAAGCTTAACTCCTGTTTTTGTAAATGACAACTATAATGCTATGAGAGGTGGCGAACACTATTATATACAAGTAGAGAAAAAAGCTGGAACAGCAGCAGATCAAATTAATGGAATAGCAGATAGAAATTTTGGTATAGATAAAAATGGGAATGCAAAAAAAGGAAATAGATATATGGATGCCTTTTATGCAGAAAATCCAGATTTAGAAAAACTTCACTAATAAGTACAAAAAGATAATATTATGTCAAAGAGAAAAAAATATGGCAACATATATGAAATAAAAATGCCCAATAATAAGTATGCATACCTTTGTTTAATAAGAGAATGTGGTTTTGGTATTTTTGATTATTCCTCAGAAATACAAACTAATAATATACAAGAACTTTTGATAAAAGGATTAAAAATTTATAAATTTGGCAAAGAAACAGCAATCAATAAAAAAATATGGACATTGGTAGGGTATGTTGATTTACAAAAAGAAAATATAAAATGGCCAGATTTAGCTATTTTTATGCCACATAATAAGTTACGTTTTATAAAAGAGTCAAAAATTATGAGTGTAAATGAGGGAATAGTTAAAGTAAAAACTGATGAATATTTGTCTTTGGTCAAAAAAGGTTATATTAATGCTTTTTTTGATAATTATAGGTATTTTGAGCTTTGGCTAAGTAATAATATAGAAAACTATCCAGAAGGAGAAAATATTTTTCCTTTACCTGAAGGATATAATTAGGTAGCTGTAGTCCTATTCTTGGAATACTAATATAGAAGTTTAAAAGAGTGTCGCCAATAACGACAGGGTACATTTTGCCTTTGAGTATGATGCCCTCGGCAGACGCACGGCAAAGATAAACCTCAGTAGCAAGCGCATCAAGCGTTTTCTGTGGGACGGGAATGTACCTCTCCACGAATGGGAGTATGACCTAAGCGAACGACCTAATCTCAGTAGAGATAAAGACAACTTGTTAGTTTATGACAAGGAAGAGCTTGTAACTGATAATCTTATCACTTGGGTGTTTGATGAGAACTCCT
>NZ_KB291328.1:1421-2934 GCF_000318275.2 Capnocytophaga sp. oral taxon 332 str. F0381 | reverse complement strand
TATGAGGCGTATGATGAAAATGGGGAAAAGGTGTTACCATGCAAAACAAAATTATCAGTTAGGTGATCAAAAATACAAAGCACAATCAAGATTAGAGAAAGAGGAGTATGTCTATGATGAACTAATGAAGAATCACAAAGAACAGTTAACGGATTATCAAATATCAGGAGCAAGAAAATATTTAGATGAAGTGAGAGAAGAACATATAAAAGAAATAGCAAAAAAACTAAAATAAAAAGATATTATTATGAATCATTCAGCACAAGAAATATTAGAAATAACCCAAATCATCAAGGAAAAAATAGAAAAAAAATATAGTATCAACTTAGAGCATACTATAAAACGAGCAAGGTATAGTCAAGAGGAAAAGGTATGGATAGTTACAGCTGTGTTTGATCTTTTTGGAGAAGAGGATTATTTTTTCTATCACATTTCAGATAAAACAGGAGAACTAATTAGGACATTAGATGGTTATGGATATGACTCCTATCTCCCTGAAAAATATACAGAAGAAGAAAAGGAAAACCTTAAAGAATGGGATGAATATGAAAAAGAACACCCAGAAGATTTTATTTAAGAAATGATACACACAGCACAAGAGATAACAGATATTGCAAAGCAGATAAAAGCTCGTATAGAAAAAGAGTATAATACAAAGTTAGACCATACTATCATTGGGGCTGTATATGATGAAGAAGATCAATATTGGATTGCGATAGGTTCTTATGAATTATTGGGAGAAAAAGAGTCTTTTTTCTATCATATTTCAGATAAAACAGGAGAACTAATTAAAACATTAGATAAAGATGGGTATGATACCTATCTCCCTGAAGAATATACAGAAGAAGAAAAAGAAATTCTTAAAGAATGGGATGAATATGAGAAAGAACACCCAGAAGATTTTATTTAAATAATGAAACATACTGAACAAGAAATAACAGATATTGCAAAGCAGATAAAAGCTCGTATAGAAAAAGAATATAATACAAAGCTAAATCACACTATAGAGGAAGCTATATATGATACTGAACGACAGTGCTGGATAGTAATAGCTGTTTCAAAATTATTTGAACAAGAGAACTTATTTTCATATTTTATTTCTGATGATACGGGCAAACTTATCAAAACAATAGATAAATATGGATATAATACTTATCTACCACGATCTGAAATCATAGATAAAGAAATTCTTAAAGAATGGGATGAGTATGAAAAAGAAAAAGAATAAACATTAATAGTAAAAGTATACATTATGAAGTTTTATAATATAAAGTTTGACTTCGAACCTAAAATAACAGGAAGAAGAAATGGGAGTTTTGCAGTTGAAATAAGGAAAAACTCATTTGAAAAAGATGAACATAAAGAATATTTCAATAGCTTTTTTGACAGCAACAGTAACGATATAAAAAGGGTTCGTATAGAAACATTTCAGCAGTTTGATCTAAAAAAATGTCCAAATGTCATCTATTTCCCTATGACTAAAAGTATTAAGAAATTAGATTTTATGTATTAC
>NZ_KB291328.1:613-1401 GCF_000318275.2 Capnocytophaga sp. oral taxon 332 str. F0381 | reverse complement strand
CATTTGAAAAAGATGAACATAAAGAATATTTCAACAGCTTTTTTGATAGCAACAGTAACGATATAAAAGGGGTTCGTATCGAAACATTTCAGCAGTTTGATTTAAAAAAATGTCCAAGTGTCATCTATTTCCCTATGAATAAAAGTATTAAGAAATTAGATTTTATGTATTACGCTCCTTATGAATTAGGAATTGACTTCTTAGTAAGCAAAAAGATTGTGGATATTATATCTGCATACAAATTACCTATTCACAATAAAATTCCTGTAAAGATTGATACTTTTGATGGTAACTATTTCCTAATAGGTTTCCCTGTATGGAGTTTTGAAGTTCTTGATTTTCAAAAAAGTACTTTCTATCATCGGGATAGAGATGTATTCTCTTTTATAGACTATGAAGATTATGAAAACTCCGAATCGAAATATAGATATACGACAAAAGTAGATTTGTATTTAAAGGAGAAAATAGAATATGATATAATTTCTATAGGTGCAGCTATTTTTTTCTCTGAAAAGATTGTTGAAGAATTAAAAGAGAATAATGCAACTGGGTATAGAATCGTTGATGGAATTTTAAATATATGATACTTACCTAACATAGAATTAGCGAATGATTTTCATCCGATATTTAGGGCGGGATTGGGAAGCGGTTATCAGCAGTGGGGAGAACCTGCATCGCCACTATGCACCACTTCCTGAAGAGGAAGAACTCACTGATGTTCCTTTGGAAACCACAGAAGGTTAGTGATTTTTGGAAAAAAAGGAAGTAGTTCATCATATCCTGCTGGT
>NZ_KB291328.1:220-593 GCF_000318275.2 Capnocytophaga sp. oral taxon 332 str. F0381 | reverse complement strand
TTACGCTCCTTATGAATTAGGAATTGACTTCTTAATAAGCGAAAAGGTTGTAGATATTATATCTGCATACAAATTACCTATTCACAATAAAATTCCTGTAAAGATTGATACTTTTGATGGTAACTATTTCCTAATAGGTTTCCCTGTATGGAGTTCCAAAGTTCTTGATTTTCAAAAAAGTACATTTTATTATCAAGATAGAGATGTATTCTCTTTTTCAAATTATGAAGATTATGAGAATTTTGACTCTGAATATGGAGATACAACAAAAATAGATTTGTATCTAAGGAACAAAATAGAATATGATATAATTTCTATAGATGAAGCTATTTTTTTTAGTGAAAAGATTGTTGAAGAATTAAAAGAGAATAAT
>NZ_KB291328.1:0-200 GCF_000318275.2 Capnocytophaga sp. oral taxon 332 str. F0381 | reverse complement strand
ATGCACCACTTCCTGATGAGAAAGAACTCACTGATATTCCTTTGGAAAGCACAGAAGGTTAGTGATTTTTGAAAAAAAAGGAAGTAGTTCATCATATCCTGCTGGTCCCCTTCCTCCTTGTTCGCAATGTGATGCATTACTCTATAATCATTCAAAAGAAAATGACATGTTAATTACATATCATTGGAAAGATAAATTAG
>NZ_KB291327.1:0-849 GCF_000318275.2 Capnocytophaga sp. oral taxon 332 str. F0381 | reverse complement strand
CCAAACAGCTAGTATCCATCGTTTACAGCGTGGACTACCAGGGTATCTAATCCTGTTCGCTCCCCACGCTTTCGTCCATCAGCGTCAATTAATTGTTAGTAATATGCCTTCGCTATCGGTGTTCTGTGTAATATCTAAGCATTTCACCGCTACACTACACATTCCAACTACTTCACAACCATTCAAGACCAGCAGTTTCAAAGGCAGTTGCTTAGTTGAGCTAAGCGCTTTCACCTCTGACTTACCAGCCCGCCTACAGACCCTTTAAACCCAATGATTCCGGATAACGCTCGCATCCTCCGTATTACCGCGGCTGCTGGCACGGAGTTAGCCGATGCTTATTCACAGAGTACCGTCATCAAACTACGCGTAGTCCTTATTCTTCCCCTGCAAAAGCAGTTTACAATCCATAAGACCTTCATCCTGCACGCGGCATGGCTGGATCAGTCTTCCGACCATTGTCCAATATTCCTCACTGCTGCCTCCCGTAGGAGTCTGGTCCGTATCTCAGTACCAGTGTGGGGGACATCCCTCTCAGAACCCCTATCTATCGTCGCCTTGGGGAGCCGTTACCTCTCCAACTAGCTAATAGAACGCATACTCATCTTTCACCACCGTAGCTTTAATAATAATATGATGCCACACCATTATCCTATGGGGTATTAATCCAAATTTCTTCGGGCTATCCCCCTGTGAAAGGCAGATTGTATACGCGTTACGCACCCGTACGCCGGTTTCAGCCCGAAAGCTTATCCCTCGACTTGCATGTGTTAGGCCTGCCGCTAGCGTTCATCCTGAGCCAGGATCAAACTCTTCATCGTTAAAATCTTTAATATCTTCTAACCGACT
>NZ_KB291326.1:3728-12254 GCF_000318275.2 Capnocytophaga sp. oral taxon 332 str. F0381 | reverse complement strand
TCCTTCGCTCATCCTTCGCTTATCCTTCGCTCAAGGTTCGCTCAAGGTTCGGTGGGACTGTGAACTAAAACTTAACTATTATTTTGTGTTTCGCCCTTGTTCTTGGGGGTATAGGGTGTAAACGGGGTCGCTTTGCCAATAGGTATTGTTATCGATGTCGAGAATTGTAATGACGCCTTTAAAGGCTGCGCCTGTATCTACATTGGTTACGTTGTGAAAGGTGAGCGGATGGGTGCTTCCCAAACGGGTGGTGGGGGTGTGCCCTATGTATATTTGCTTGTAAAGGCGCAAGCGGGTGGGATACTGGGGGTGGGCAGGTGCAAGGGTGGTGCTGCAGGCGGTTTCCCAAAGGGTTCTGTCCCAATAGAGCATTTCAGTAAAGTATTCGTATGCTACCCCGCGCAGGTTGGTGAAGCCTGCGTGCAAAAACAAACGATTGTCATCGTCTAAATAATAGTCTTCCAGCGCGAAAAGGAAGTTGCGATGGGTTTCTTTTGTGTTTTCACTGATGTTTTCATAGGCTTTTACGGTAGCCTTGCCGCCGTGTAGATACCACATAGTGTCGTTTGTTTTGCCACAAAGGAAGTCGTAGCATAGGGCATCGTGGTTGCCGCGCAAGAAGGTGCAGTGGTGTTGCTGCTGGTATTCAATAAGGAAGTCTAACACTTGAGGGGTTTGGCTCCAGCCATCGGCATAGTCACCAAGGAAAATAAGATGGTCTTTTGGGGTGATTTGTGCTCGCTGGAGTACTTGCTGTAGGGCTATGAGAGCACCGTGAATGTCGCCAATTACAAGGGTACGCATACTGTAAATTTATAAAAAGAATTATTGATTTTCAGCGCAAAGATAATAAAAAATTGTTAATTGTAGGTTTTAGATTTTGATAATTGTGTTATTTTTCTTTTATTTGCAACTTTATTTATAATACCGATTGTTATGAGAGGGTTGAAACTAAATCAATGGCTTACGGCGCTTACTGTGGGTTTTGCGCTTTTTGCGATGTTTTTTGGTGCGGGCAATCTTATATTGCCGCCTTTTATTGGTTTAAACACGGGTAGCCACTGGTATTGGGCTTTGGCTGGTTTTTTTATTACGGCTATTATAGCGCCTTTTTTGGGAGTGCTGATGGTGGCGCGTGTAGGCAAACATTTCACCGACTTGGGGTGGCTTATCCACCCTAAACTGATAAGTGCTCTTACCTTTGTGATTATTCTTTTTATAGGACCTCTTTTGGCTTTACCTCGTACGGGGGCTACTACCTATGAGATTGGTATCCAGCCGCTACTGCCTAACCTTTCGCCTTTGTGTTTTTCTATCTCCTTTTTTAAGGTAGCGTTGGTACTTTCTATCTCTAAATCACTGTGTTTTTCTATCTTCTTTTTTGGCGTAGCATTGGTACTTTCTATCTCTAAATCACGTATTGTAGATGTTATTGGGAAGTTTCTCACGCCTTTCTTGCTGATAGTGCTCATCTTGCTTATCTTCTTGGGGGTGGTATATCCTGAAGCAGAGGCGATGCCTACAAATTTAGGGGCTTCGCAAAGCTTTGTATTGGGCTTTACAGAGGGGTACCAGACAATGGACGTAATGGCTTCGGTGATTTTTGCGGGGATTATTATTGCAGCAATCGTAAATAAGGGCTACAACGAGCCTTCAGAACGTACACGAGTTACGATAATGGGAGGAGTGGTTTCTACGCTTTGCTTGTTGTTTATTTATGGGGGACTGATTTATTTGGGGGCTCATTCGGGCTATGAAGGCAAAGAAGGTGTGATACTGCGCACCGATTTGTTGTTGTATATTTCGCACAACACGTTAGGCAAATGGGGCACGATGGGGGTAGCACTGGCTATTGGGCTGGCGTGTCTTACTACCGCTATTGCACTGATTTCATCGGTGAGTTCTTTTTTTGAGGGACTTACTCGCGGGCGTGTATCTTACAAGGTATGGGCTGTGATTACTACAGTAGTTTCTATAGTTATATCTGTAAATTCGGTAGATAGTATTATTGCTTATGCGGTATATATACTATTATTCGTATATCCTATTGTATTCACGATTATTTTATATGTGCTTGTTTTTGGCAAATGGGTACAACGCCCTGCGCCTTATGTTACGGCAGTAGTAGTTACAGCTATTGTTTCGGCTATTGATGTAGCTGGTATTGCCCTCCTCGATATGCCTTGGTGGTTAGCATATATGTTACGTGATTGGATATTTGTTGTAAAACAGTGGCTGCCACTGGGTAGCTTTAAGCTGGAATGGTTATTGCCCTCATTAGTAGCTTTTATAGTAGTGGCAGTAGTTACACGCTCATCACCTGCGAAGCGGCACGCGTGAGGAGGCTATCCACGAGGCTAATACGCCTAATACTACTATAGTGGCAAAAACGACTATTGTATTGAGCAAAGTGATACTTACAGGATAAGGCAGTGTGGGTGCTATCTTTACGAAGGAAAATTGTTGCTGGCTCACTATTATTGCAAAGCCTATCGCTATGCCTATCAGGGCTCCTGTTACAGAGGCGATAACTCCTTGCCAAAAGAAAATGCGGCGTAATTGCTGCTGGCTGAAGCCTAAGGCATAGAGGGTGTATAGGTCGTCTTTCTTGTCTAATATCATCATTATAATAGCTCCTACAAGGTTGAATAGTGCAATGATGAGTACTAAGATAAAAATGAGATAAACAGCTATATTTTCGGTATTGAGCATACGATAAAGTGCATCGTTTAGTTGGGCACGGTTTTTTACTACTACAGGTTGTGAAAAACTGTGCTCTATTTGCGTTATAACGTTGCGCTCGTTGGCTGCTGGGGTTAGTTTTAGCTCTATGGCAGAGACTTGGTTGGGTTGTAAGCCTAATATAAATTGCGCTTGTGGTAGGCTTGAGAATACGTATTTTTTATCTAAATCTTCGGTGAGCTGGTAGATGCCGCCTACTACGGTGAAAGCCTGTCGGTAGGGCATCGGGTCATTGAGGATACTCCCTTTGCCTGCTTTGGGTACTACTATTTGCAGTGGCGAATTGCCATCAGCGAGATTGAGCCCTAATTTGTTGAAGATAATCCCCCCTACTACTACACTTGGCGGATTGATATTCCATTGCCCCAAAGAGATGATGCTATCTATAGCATTCACTAAGGGGTATTGTGCATCTACTCCTTTGATATAAGCAATGTGGTTCTTCTGGTTGTGAGTGAGGAATACTTGCTCTTCCAATACTTTAGTAAAATGAGCTATGCCTTCTACTTGTTGCAATTTGAGAGTATCGGTAGCAGCTAATGCCAAGTATTTGCCCGTTTTGGGGAAGATTTTCAAGTCGGGGTCGAAGGTGGTTGAAAATGATAACGTAAAGTCTTTCAGCCCAGCGAATCCTGCTAATACAATGAATAACGCCGCCGCCCCTAGCACTACTACTACGGCTGTTACTTTATTGATAATATTGATAACGTTTTGCGAGCTTTTGGCAAAGCTATAACGCTTGGCAATGTACAGAACGGCGTTAGTTTTCATTGTTTTATTAGGTCATTTTGCGTTTGTAGAGCAAGGTGCGGTTCTCTATAGGGTTTTCTTCTTCTTTGAGTGATTGTTCAATACCTTCAATATATTGCAAAGAGTCGTCTATATAGAAGAACAATTCGGGCATACGCCTAAATTGGTTTTTAGTGATTTGCGACAATTCGTGCTTGATGAGAGGCGCATTGCTGCTAAGCCCTTTGAGTGTTTCGGCAGCCTGCGTTTCGGGAAATACGCTTACGTATACTTTAGCCGTTGATAAATCAACTGCTACGTTTACTTTTGTAACCGAGATAATCAGGTTGTTTTGCCCAGCATCGCGTATGGCTTGTTGCAACACTTTTGCCAGCTCTTCTTGTATAATTCCTGCTATTTTCTTTTGCCTATTATTTTCCATTGTTGTTTTAGCTTACTTATTAATCATTTACCAAAATTGTTTCACCGGTATCGGTTTCGTACATTATTCCGAGTCGTTTACCGCGTTTTTGACTTGCATCGGGGGCAGCAGCACCTTCTACTGTTTTGTATTTAGTAACTTTTTGCCCTTCGCGGCGTATGATTTCCATATCATCGCCTTTTTTCTTTACTATGGTGAAGTCTTCGCCCGAAAAGAAATCTTGCATATTGAGGTTCATCACCATAGATACCATCAAAGCTACGGCAAAAACCATAGCCACATCAAAGAGGTTTACCACTACGCTTAGCGGGTCGGCATCGTCATCTTTGAAAGCAAGGGAACGTCTGTTATTTCTCATTTGGTGTTGTTTTTAGTTAATACACGTGCTACGTAATCTAAGTTGTTGGTTTCCTTAGCATACCAGCGTTGTTTGAACTGCAAGGTTACCAAGCCCACCAAGCTAATTACCAGCCCTACTACGGTGGTAGCAAATACTACCTGCATATTGCTTGCCATTTTTGAAATGTCGCCTGTTGAAAGCCCCGTAAGTGCAGGACTCATTGCGATAAGCGTACCTATAAGCCCCAATACCGGACCTACTTTTGCCAATAGTTTAGAGGTAGCGATGTCTTTTTCTCCTTCGTTTTCAAAGTTAGCAATCATATAGTCGTAGTAGTCAGCATCAGGTTCGTGGCTGAGCAAGTCGCGCAAATACTGTATGTAGAGCGAGTTGTCGCGTTCGGGCAGCAATGCCTTTAGCTGCTGCGCTCCGTCAGGGGTGAGTGCCCCTATAGCTGCATTTAGTTGTTTGTCGTTTTTGTACTTCGTAATAAAGCGGTTGTAGAAGCTGCCCACCAGTAGCAACGCACGCCCAAAAAGTACTAATAGCACCACTATGTCAGGTATCAATAAGCTATCCGATACCAAAAATAGAATTTCAGAAATCTCTTTCATCGTTTTTTAATTAATTTATCAATATATTTATAGGTTAATTTACCAATTGTTTAATCGTTTCAATTTTCTCAATTCCCTGTTCGTAGCCGTATTGGAAAGCATTTTCTAACATCTTAGTATCGAGTACGTTGATATTACTCAGGTTGTGAAAAAATACATAATCACTCTTTTTAAACTTGCGGGTGTAGTTGCCGTCCATAGCAATGTTGTAAATGCGCTGTAAAAGCTGTAAAGAGTTTTTCAGTTCGTCTTCACCAATAGGCTCTAACGGATTGATAAAGCTACCTATGACCACTTCACACAAATTTTTTATAGGTTCTATTGGGAAATTGTCTAATATACCACCATCGGAGTAAAGCCCTTTATCTATCCGCACGGGCGAAAAGTAAGGCGGCAATGCCGAGGAAGCAATCAGGGGTTGTATTAGTTCCCCTTTATTGAAATATTGCACCTTGCCCGTGAGCAAATTAGTAGCAGCTACTGCAAGAGGTATATTCAGCTCTTCAAAAGTACGATATTTGAAGTGTTTTTCAAAGAACTTGGTATATTTAGCACTATCCATCAGCCCTATTTTTTTAAATGTTACCATCGACCATTTAAAGACGGGCGTTTTTCTAAAGAACTCAAGCATTTCATCGGGGGTAACCCCAGAAGCGTACAAGCCGCCCACTAAAGCACCACCACTGGTACCCGAGATAGCAGCGGGGCGTATGCCTTGTTCTTGCAGTGCTTTCAGAAGTCCGGCGTGAGCCAAAGCACGCACACCACCTCCTGAAAATACCAAACCAAGTTTTTTCATAAAATCAATTTACTAGCTTATTTAATCAATAAAAACGCCAACATTGCACTGATATATGCTACCCCCGTCATAAAAAACCATTGTATAGCCGTCCATTTCCAGCTATTGGTTTCTTTGCGCACTATCGCCACTGTACTAAGGCATTGCATAGCAAAAGCATAGTATAGCAAAAGCGAAATACCCGTACCCAAAGTATATACAGGTGTACCATCGGCGCGCAGCTCACTGCGCATTTTTGCCAATATAGTACGTTCACCCTCTTCACCTTCAGTATCTAAATCACCGCCAAGGCTATATACCGATGATAATGTACTGATAAACACCTCGCGCGCTGCAAACGAAGCCACTACTCCTATGCTTATTTTCCAATCATATCCCAACGGACGAAATACAGGCTCTATTGCCTTGCCTATATACCCTAAAAATGAATATTCTAGCTGTTCGCTCTCTATATAATGAGTTTTCTGGTCTTCGTCCCATTGTTGTTCGGCTGCCAAAGTGTCGGCGCGTTGTTCTATGGTGTTATAGCGTTCACCCACGCCGTGCGAGCCTAAGAACCACAGTAGTACCGAGATGGATAAGATAATTTTACCAGCCCCCGTTACGAAGCCTTTTGTTTTTTCGTATACCGTAATCCCCACGTTGCGCCACATAGGCACTTTATAGTCGGGCATTTCGGCTATAAAAAAGCTCTTGTGCTGTTTCATTTTCAGCACCTTATCTAAGATAAAAGCCGAAAGCAATGCCGCTGCAACCCCCAAAAAGTACATACCGAAAAACGCCCAAGCCTTATAACTAAAAAACAAGAAATTACCTTCGGGAATCACCAAGTTTATAATGATAAGATACACAGGCAATCGCGCCGAGCAAGTCATAAAAGGCGTTACCAGTATAGTGATGAGTCGTTCTTTCCAATTTTCAATATTACGAGCAATCATCACAGCAGGAATTGCACACGCCACGCCCGACATCAGTGGTACGACACTCTTGCCATTCAGCCCAAAGCGCCTCATAATGTTATCCATCAAAAAAACAGCCCTGCTCATATAACCACTTTCTTCTAGCAGCGAAATGAAAGTGAAAAGAATAGCAATTTGCGGTATAAATACCACAATACCCGCAATACCACTCAGTATTCCCTTAGTGAGCAAATCGGTAAGAGCTCCTTCAGGCAAAACCGACTCACACCAGTCTGTAAGTTGAGCAAAAAGCCACTCAATCCCGTCCATAGGGTAGCTTGACCAGCTGAATACTGCCTGAAAAATCAACAAAAGAATAAATGCAAAAATCACATAACCCAATACAGGGTGAATGAGCAAGCGGTCGAGGCGCGCTCGCAGGGTTTGTGCCTTGTGATAATCTACCGAATAAGCCTTTTTGAGCGTTTCGTTGATACATTGATAGCGAATAATAGTCTCTTTTTGCTTCATTCGCCGTATTTCGCTCTCTGTTTTGGTATGTTTTAACCCCGTAAGGTCGGTTTCTTTGTAATTTTCAATAATATAAGTGTTGTGCGACACAATAAGCCACAGCTTATAACTGTTTTCATTGGGAAAAAGAGTGGCTAAACTGTCAAAGTAGCTTTTATCAATTCGTTCTACCGACACACAAGGGGCTATAGGCAGCGATTGGTAGTCCATAATTGCTTTTTTTAGCGCCTCAATACCCATTCCCGTACGCGTACTGGTAAGCACGACTTTTGTTTGCAACGAAGCTTCTAGCACAGCAATGTCAAGGCTGATGCCCTTTCGTTCCATCTGGTCAGCCATATTGACAACCAGCAGTGTAGGCAGTTGCAAGTCCTTTATTTGCGTAAAGATAAGCAAATTCCGTTTCAGGTTATTCACATCGCACACCACCACTACCACATCAGGGAAATATTCCCCTTTGCGGTCAAGTAGTACATTCACTGCCACGCGTTCATCTTCCGAGCTTGCGTTCAAGCTATAAGTGCCAGGCAAGTCAATAATAACGCCCTTGCAATGGCTACACAAGCTCGTTTGTCCTATTTTTTTTTCTACTGTAATACCAGGGTAGTTTCCCACCTTCTGGTTCAGCCCCGTGAGCGCATTAAATAACGATGTTTTTCCTGTATTAGGATTCCCTATAAGCGCAACTTTTATTGAGTTCACCAATTGTATATTACTTAATTAGATTATTTTTTCAACCACTAACGACTAGCGACTAATCACTAACGACTAGCGACTAATCACTAACGACTATTTCTCTAGCCATATCTTTTCGTATAGATAAATAAGCCTCATTCATACGGATATAGATAGGGTCGCCCATAGTAGCGCGTTGCAGAACTTCCACTTCGCTACCCACAAAACAGCCCAATTCAATCAATTTCAGGGGAATTTTATCTACATCAAATGAAACTATAACGCCTTTTTCGCCTTTCTTAAGATCGGCAACCGTATGATTTTTAGATGATTGTGTAGTCATAACACCTTATTTAGACTTAATTTGAGCGCAAAGGTACAAAATAATGTTTAATGATAGATGTTTAATGAAGTAAAATTATTGTCGTTTTTGGTATAAAGAAGCCTTATCAGAAATACTCATATCAAAAGCTACAGCATACATAATCTATTGTTTTTTATGAGGTTTAAAATAATCTTTGACACCAAAAAAGATACGTCCTTTTTCGTCTTCAATAGCAATTTCATCTCCTATAAAGGGATTTTTGAATATTTTGATAACTTTTCCTATAATCCAATCGTCTAAGCTTGTTAAATACGGCGATACTTCCAATATATCACCTACCTTATAAGGAGATTGTGATGTTTCTTTATTCATAATATGAAGTATTTAATTCTAAATGCAAAGGTACAAAATAATGTTTAATGATAGATGT
>NZ_KB291326.1:1226-3708 GCF_000318275.2 Capnocytophaga sp. oral taxon 332 str. F0381 | reverse complement strand
ATTAATTTGTTAAAGATAGTATCTTTGCTTTGTGAGCGATTAGTTCTAAAACTGTATTCCGCTAAAGAGCGGTCTATGTTAAACTCTGATACCCAAGAATATATACCTCAAATCATCTCCTTTACTGATGCTAATGGCAACGACACTACCAAAGAACAGGTAGAAGCCAACTACCGCCAAATAAAGTTAGATGTCGTTGAAATCATTGAACGCGAAAAGGAACGTATCGCCAACGACCCTGAGCTGAGGCATTTGGTAGAGAAGAAAGGGGAATAAAGTTTATAAACTTCCTCTTATTTTCTCATAATACTCCATCACAAACTTCAAGTCTTCTGGAAGTGAGTTGCGATCTATAGACCATAGTATATCTGGATTTGTGTTATTCTTGTTAAAAAATAATGCAATATAAAAAAACTCCTCATCACAAATAGGTATATAATTTAAAAAATTAAAATTATTATTATCTAAATATTTGTAAGGTATCTTTTCAAAAAAAAACTCATTATTTTTAGTGATACTTTTTTTAATATTTGATTCTATAACAAGAGTATCCTTATATATATTTTCAAATAAACAAACACTATCTCTAGTTAGAAAAATACCATTGATTGTATCATTTATACTAAAAGGCCGATCAGAGGGAATGTGATAGAAGGCTATTTTAGAAACCTGATGTTTAGTTGTTTTAAATTTAATAAATTTCTTATTGTAATATATATCTGTTACACCACAAGAATTAGTACAAAAAAGAAAAAAATAATAAGATAAAAATAAATACTTCATAAGACTAATAATTAAAAATTAAACTTCTATCTCTTCTCATTATTTCCCATTGCCATTTAAAAAAAGAATACATCTTTCCTTTGAAATCATTATCGCTTGAATCAGGAGCATTTACCTTCTTCCTATCATAGTCCATATAATTATCTGTATATCCTTGATAAAATACATGTTCACTTAATCCACCTTCTTGAAAAATATGAGGAAGAGATAACGAATGTCCACACTCATGAATTGTAGTTCTTTCACTATTTAATCCAGAATTGAATATGACTCAATAATTTTCCCAAACATTATTCATTCCATTTAAAAAAGAAATTCCATTAGTTCCTCCTGAATTTATATCCGTATAAAATAAATAAGTTTATTATTTTAAAAACTTAAAACCATTGTTGCTCATATATGACTTTATTTTCTTATCCGTGAGTTCGTTGTGTAGCTCTCCTCCTATTGCTTTGACTTCCTTAACTTTATTGTCATATAGATGCACAAAAATATAGCTAAAAGTCGTGCAATTCTTCATATAACAAGCAACAGCCATCTCAATAGCAACATAAGTATCCTTCTTGTTTTTTGAGCAATATATAGCAAGAGGAATACAATAGTCTAATGCAAGTTCCTCTTTGTCAAACCTCACTTGCTGCTTATTGATGGTTAGAAAATATCCGTTGTCTATACTGTGTTTTGGGATAGTAGAACACTCTGGCTCTCTCCTTCTATCATTCTTCGTATCAATAAGCATATAGATGTCATTATCTAATGCTTTGATGTTTATCACATACCTGGCAAAAGAATGGTTTAGAAGCCCCCAACAATAGGGAGGATTATCAATCAAATCTATTTTAGCATACCTCACATTTTGCTGTGAATATGCTATATTAAAAAACAGAAATAAACAAAGAAATCTCATTTTTTTATTTTTAAAGGTGTTAATATTTTAATCCATTACGCATATAATGCTTGATTTTTGTATAGCTATCAATAAAAGTACCCTCACTCCTAATTATTTTTGAATTCATAACACCTCCTTTTTCCATATATACAAAGATATAATAATAATCATGGCAATATTTACTATAACACATTGTGTATAATTCAATTGCGATATAGGTGTTGTTATTCTGTTTTTTAGACCAAAGCCCCATAGGTATACAACTATAAATTTTATCAATTTCCTCTAATTGTATAACTTGATTATTAATCTTTAAAAAAGGATTGTTTTTTAATTTTTCTTTTATAACATTAGTACATTTATGATAACCTAATGAACCATTTGCTGTATTAATGCATAAATAAATATGATCACCCATAATATCTTCATCAACGACATAATAGCTATCACCATCATCTGACTCACCCCAACAACAAGACTCGTATAAGTCTTTTGTGGAATATGTCTTCTTATTCTGAGCAAAAATAATACATTGAGTTAATAGTAATAAAATAATAAAACTTTTCTTCATAAATTTTTATAACCTAATTCTGTTGTTTTATAGAATAATGTTGGCAAACCTTTTTCAGTTTTATGTATAAGGTTTGTCCTTCTTGTGAGGCACTAATCTGTATGCGTATCCCATTAGGAGTAACAGCGTGGCACTCTTCAAGGGTTAGTTGCAGCTGATTGTAGTGATCCATCAGCACGTGCATCTTTACCACATCGCCTGCCACAGGCTGTAAGCCATAGTTAAGGTCTGTGGTTTGC
>NZ_KB291326.1:0-1206 GCF_000318275.2 Capnocytophaga sp. oral taxon 332 str. F0381 | reverse complement strand
TATTCCAATTAGATTCTTCTACTTCTCTTTCTTCCCCTGCTGGCGCGAGTCACATACTCGCTTCCAAGTATTCAGCGACTTTAGCTCGTGCCTAGTATAATAAGAGTGTGTCCTGCTGCTTAGCTTCATTCCGTCTATCCAATTCACAAGATAATGGGTGAGTAGATTGTTCATTGTTTGATTTCTATTTTTATATTATTTTTATGAATATATCCTTTTATTCCATCTGTTGTTATAATTAATAACCAATCGTCTTCGTCTTCAACTACTCTTACTTCTTCTCCGTTTCTTATCTTACTTATAGTATAGGAAGATGAATTTGCTTCTTTTTTTATTTCTATATTTCTTTTCTTTCCATTAATATAATAGTAAGTATCATATTCTTTTAGGAAAGATTTTAACTCTTCCCTATTGTCATGTCTCATAGTAGTATCTGCTATAATCTTTTCTAATATTCCCTTGACCTCTTTGTCTTTTTTTTCTACAAGATAAACGAAATAGGGTCCTGAAATATTATTATATGTTCTATATTCATTTTTCACTTCATTTAGAGCATGTTTATAAAAACTATCTTTGATCTTTTCTAATATTTTTAATTTACGAGCTGTTGTATCATTATCTCCAAATGTTATTTTTATCATTTTTGACAAATATAAATTCCGAAAATCCCATTCTGATAAGATATTGTCAAACTCATCATCTTCAATGTCTATTTTTTCTGCATTATGATACAAAAAAGTTATTAATTCTTTATCTTCCTGACTATAGCTATTAAAAGTTACTATTAAAAAAAGTATTATAATTTTCCAGTCCATTTTGTTTCTCCTATATTATTGTTATTCCAATTAGATTCTTCTACTTCTCTTTCTTCAAGAATTATTTTCACATTATTCCAATATTTTATAGAGTTGAATATGTTTTCTATAAGTGTATTGTCCTTACCACTAACTGTTGTTAAACAGCCAACGGCATCAGCAGGAGAATATTTATGTATAGCAATTCCTTCCTCTTTTCCTCCTATGGTAAATTCATCAACCTAAACGCTATCATCCATTTTCAGCGACTCACTGGATTTCATAGCTTCACGGACTTTTTGCATAAAATAATGTGCAGTCTGACGACTAATTTCATAACGACGAGCAACCTGTGAAGCTGATACCCCTTTAGTTGTTGTTGTCATTTCAAAACATATAAAAAATGCTTTAC
>NZ_KB291325.1:470-1162 GCF_000318275.2 Capnocytophaga sp. oral taxon 332 str. F0381 | reverse complement strand
AGATAAACCCGCAGGAAGTCGGAGCATTCCACCTTGTGCTGTACTGATATACTTTCCGTTCTTATCGACACTGCTACTGAGTTTTAGAAACTGCACCTCTTTATCGGTAGGTGTTTGGGTGCCATAGCGGTCGTTATCGTAGACACTGCCTACTATTTGGGCTTCGGTGCTATAGGTAATAGTGTAAATATCGTCTTGTGCAGTGAGTTTTATTGTTGGAGTTGTTGTGCTACTAGTTGTTGTACTACTGGCAGTGGTTGGAGTGGTGGTGGTGCTACTCGTGCTACTCGCAGTAGTAGGAGTTGTAGTTTGGGGCAATACCACTATAGTAGCGGTGGCGATAGCAAAGTTTTTTAGATTTTGAATTTCTCTGATTTTATAAAGCAGATAGTGTTGTCCCACCGCTAAACCTGCGGGAATTCGCAGCATTCCGCCTTGTGCTGTACTGATATACTTCCCGTTCTTATCGACACTGCTACTAAGTTTTAGAAACTGCACCTCTTTATCGGTAGGGGTTTGGGTGCCATAGCGGTCGTTGTCGTAGACACTGCCTACTGTTTGCGTTTTGGTACTATAGGTAATGGTGTAAATATCGTCTTGAGCGGTAAGGGTTGTGGTGGTGGGTGTAGTAGTAGGTGTGGTAGTTGCAGTTGATGTTGTGGGCGTTTCGGTAGTAGGCGTCGTAGTTTGGG
>NZ_KB291325.1:0-450 GCF_000318275.2 Capnocytophaga sp. oral taxon 332 str. F0381 | reverse complement strand
TATCTCTGATTTTATAATATATGTAATGACGACCTACTGATAAACCTGCAGGGAGGTGTAACATTCCACCTTGTGTCGTACTGATATACTTTCCGTTGTTATCGGTACTCCTACGAACGTAGCTAAAATGCACCTCTTTGTCTGTAGGGGTAGCCGTGCCGTAATGGTCGTTGTCATAGACGCTACCAACCATTTGAGGTTCAGTGCTATAAGTAACCGTGTAAGTATCATCTTGAGCAGTGAGGGTTGTTGTGGTGGGTGTAGTAGTTGCAGTTGATGTGGTGGGCGTTTCGGTAGTAGGTTTCGTAGTTTGGGGCAGTACGATTACAGTAGCGGTAGCAGTGGCAAAATGAGTAACATCTTTAATATCTCTAATCTTATAATATACGTAATGACGACCCACTGATAAACCTGCGGGAAGTCGGAGCATTCCGCCTCGTATCGTACTGA
>NZ_KB291324.1:0-816 GCF_000318275.2 Capnocytophaga sp. oral taxon 332 str. F0381 | reverse complement strand
TTTCCCCAGTTCCTTCAGTTTTTTTAAAATATTACTATCCATAAAATTAAAAATTAATGAAGCAGTTTAAACTTTTTCCTATAATAAAATAAAAGTTCCCGAAAATTAGTAATTTTGTGTTTGAAAAAAAAGAACCCCCCTGCTGGCGCGAGCTTGTAGCTCGTGTCTCTATTACCCCTAATTCACTGCCTAATTAGTAACAGAGCTTGAAGCGAGTATGTGACTTGC
The DNA here is from genome assembly GCF_000318275.2 of Capnocytophaga sp. oral taxon 332 str. F0381. Taxonomy (NCBI): domain Bacteria; kingdom Pseudomonadati; phylum Bacteroidota; class Flavobacteriia; order Flavobacteriales; family Flavobacteriaceae; genus Capnocytophaga; species Capnocytophaga sp. oral taxon 332. The sequence continues at coordinate 588 of NZ_KB291324.1, read as the reverse complement.
GCCAGCGGGGATAAAGTATTGAAACTTTAACAACACATCTGATACATTATCACACCTCTTTATGCATTACCTTGATTTAAGATCTACCTTAAATTTTTTATATTTATCTTCTAGTACTTCTAATAGATATTCAAAAAGTTCTTTATGATAAAAATTTGAATTATCATTATTCTCAATAAGTTTAGACTTTATGTATTTATAAGAAGTAAAACTCCCTTCATAATATACATACGATATTACCCTTTCAGAAAGTTTTTCTCTTAAAAATTCAGGGGCTCTAATAAGGGCATTGACCATCACCATTATAGATAGCTCTGCTGAATATTTAAATATTTCCTTACTAGCATAATTAATAACTTGCTCAACATTTGAATAATCTAACGACTCAATATAAGCTATTAGTTGATTATAATGTGTTTCTATATTCATAATTAGATGTATTATTTGCTATTGGAATATGACTCACAGGAGGCACAAGCGAAACGCTTGCGCCAGCGGGGGGCAGGCACTCTCCCCACTAATCTTTTCCACTTAAAGGATATTTTTTTAAATTTATTAAATATTTATCCTTTAGTTCTGATACTTTTT
>NZ_KB291323.1:0-1999 GCF_000318275.2 Capnocytophaga sp. oral taxon 332 str. F0381 | reverse complement strand
TAGGTGTATTTTCCGCACCCCCCTTGTGTAGGGTGGGTGTATTATAACAAATGGGAATAATCTTCAGGAAGTTCAGCGTCAATATCTCTTAGATACTGTTGTAAGGCAGAAAGTGTAGAATGTCCTGTAATAAGCATTAGCCTATCATAGGTTTCATATTGTGAGTACTTAGAACGTAACTCTCTATATAATTTGGTAATAAAGGTATGCCTGAAAGAATAAAGTCCGTAATCTTCTCCTAAATTGAGTTCTTTCTTTAATTTTCCAAAGCGTTTAGTCCAATAATCACGTTTATTTACCTCGCTTGTCTGCCAATCATCAACACCATTGGGAGTAAATAAGAAGTAATCAGGATTAGCCCCTTTTAAATGTTGAATTTCTTTAAGAAGTATTTCTGGTATTATCTTAATCTTTACCAGTTTATTTTTAGCACGTACATTTAACTTAGCTCCGTCAAAATCAATATCTTTAATTTGCAATCTGCATACCTCTATAGGTCGTAAGAAGTTATAAGAGACAAATTTAACAAACAAAAGTAACTCTTTATCCTTTTGTGTCATAAGGGTAAAAATATCGTCTTGTTGCTTCTGCGTGTAGGTTTTATTGCGTTCTGGTTTGGCTTGCAGCTTCTTAATTTTTGCAACTACATTTTGTTGTACAATCTCATTCTCTTCTAATGTGGCAAATATGGCATTGATAACTGTAAGTGTATTATTTCGGTTACGAGGGCTTGTTCTCAGTAGTATTTCATTCAAGAAGTCATTAATATGTCTCTTTGTTAAACTGCTTATAGGAGATTTATCTAAGTTGTTATCTATCAGGTATTTTTGAAATTGTTTAATACGATAACTATAGTCAATAAAACTATTTTCTGAAACACTTTTTTTCTTTAGTTTCAGGGCAAAATCAAGTGCAGATACAGTAGTGTATTGCTCGTTAATTATGGAATTTTGAGTGTTTTCAGCATTAGGAGTATAGCCATTTTTTAAGATACGTTCAATGATATTTCGTAAGGTATGAATTTCTGTGTATCTACTATCAAAATCTTTATATACTTGGTTTATTTTGAAGAAAATAGAGGGTTGTTTTACCATTTTACCTTCTTCATTACGAAAGTAGTAATATACGTACCAACGCTTATATTTTTGCAGTATTTCCTCCTTTTGCTTTTCAGTAAAAGCACTTAATCGTTTCTGCTCTATAATTTTGGGGTATATTTTTGGTACTGAATAGTTTTTCTTATCCATAACCCTGTTGGTTTTACGATTATTGACATACTCGGTTTTATACTCGCTTTCTATAAGTTCGTTTAGTATGGACATAAAAAAAATACGCTCTGGGGCGTATTTTTATTAGGTATTTTACCTTATTTTACCTTTGTAGCGAAGACGGGATTTGAACCCGTGACCTTTGGGTTATGAATCCAACGCTCTAACCACCTGAGCTACCTCGCCATTTTTATGCAAAACCTATTTCTTATGCTTTTGCGGGTGCAAATGTACTACTTTTTTTTGTCTTACCAAATTTTTAAACACATTTTTTTAAGTTATTAATATTGATTATTTCATAACTTATTGATAATAAATGGTATATTTTAATTTTTATATTTTATAAATTTAGTAGAAGTATATAAATTTATAGGGGATTGTGGAGATGCTTATCCTTCGCTCAACCTTCGCTTATCCTTCGCTCAAGGTTCGGTGGGGAATAATTATGGATTGTGAGGCTTATGAGAGTAGGGTGGAATTGGCAGTGGACTTCAATAGTGAAAAGTTTTTGAATTCTAATAAATTTATTGTACTTTTGTATTGTGAATGTTATTTGTTTTTTTATTCACGTAAAAAAAATAGAATGAAAAAGATATTATTTTTACTCTTGAACTTGCTGCTTGGTAGTTGTCAAATATGTAATAATAAAAAAGGTATGAACGAACCACAATACGATTGGGGCATAGCGGTAAATACGCCCATAGGTTACCCTATACGTTTTTATGCCGCTA
>NZ_KB291322.1:25699-26062 GCF_000318275.2 Capnocytophaga sp. oral taxon 332 str. F0381 | reverse complement strand
TAGTAAAAAGAATAAACGTAAAAGAAAAAATAGCCCCTTGCTGGCGTGAGCTTGTAGCTCGTACCTATGATATTAAGAGCTTGGGTAATGTAGGTAATATATTAGATGGGTTGTTAAAATTTCAATAGCTTTACAATCAATACAATACAAAAGAACTGCCCCACTATATTCCTTTTACCCGCCATAGAGAAAAGAGTTTTTCAAGCAAGCCTATAAAGCGCTATAAATAGTGCGAGGGGAATTGGCAAATTATGAATTTTGAATTGTGAATTCGGGATTATGGGACTTGTAGGAAGAGTGGGACAAATGGGACGAGTAGGACGGGGAGAGAATTTTGAATTGTGAATTGGGCACAAGCTGCAA